>NZ_CAGKLC010000003.1 GCF_903469665.1 Flavobacterium sp. UGB4466
TTATTATTACACTGTCGTTTTTATTTGCAAATCTTGCAATTGGTCAGACGCACCAAATTACAAAACACAATGGAGAACAATTGGATGTTAATTTTATCAAACAGGAAAATGATTTAATTTATTATTCATTAGATAGGAGTAGAGAAGAACAGAAAATTAGCAAGTACGCAGTTTCACAATTGACCAATAAAGAAACAAAAGAAACTAAAAAAATTAGTGATAAAGTTCTGGTTGATTCTAAATCAGATTACAAATTGGTGACAGTTTTGTCTCAGGAGAAAACAGCCGGTTTGAAACAGGTGGCTAATTTTTCGGGAGTCTCCACTAAGACAAAAGGAGAGTCTCCACTTGCAAATCAGAAACAAACTGCGATGAGAATAAAAACAAAATCGGCTTCAAACGGATACCCATTTGTGAGCATTGTTGAAAAAGCAGATGGAAAGTATGAAGCAGTAGCTTATGCGTATTAAATTTTGTGTTAACTTTTATTAATTATCATCAAGTCAATATTTTATAGTTTAAAAAAAGAGTACCTTTATTAATCACTTAAATTAAATATTATGTCAAAGAATCTAAATACTGTAGCAGCAATCATAGGTGCTGCGGCCGCTGGTGCAGCGATTGGAATTTTATTTGCTCCCGATAAAGGATCTAAAACCCGTGCTAAACTTAAAGAAGGTTTAGATGATGCAGCTCATAATTTAAAAGATTCACTTTCAGCAAGTTCTGAAGTACTGCGTGAAAAGTTTACCCATGCAAAAGAAAATTTAGATGGAACTTATGGAGAGCTGCTTTCCAATATGAGTTATAAAACAGAAGAAGTAATTAGTTTTTTAGAAGCTAAACTGGCTGATTTAAAAGCACAAAACGCTAAACTTCAGAAATAATAATCCGGAAGCACAAAGCTTAGAATGATTTGTTGGATTGTTTCGGTTATTTTATTCTTAGAATAATCAAATGCCAATTTTGAATCATAAGTTTTGTGCTTCTTTTTTTAACCAAAACTACAACTATGGCTTTTGAAGAATTAAAAGAGAATACTGAAAATATTCAGGATCAGGCTAAAATTTATCTCGACAGTCATTTGGCCTACTATAAACTTTGGGGTTTTAAGGTCGCAATGAAATCGACCACTCTGATTTTTAAGTTTACTTTGATTTTATTGTGTGTTGGAATGGTATTACTTTTTGGATCTGTTGCAGCAGCATTCGCTTTTAGCAATTGGTTTGGAAGTTACACTTTGGGATTTCTAGCAGTAGGAGGGATCTATCTTTTGGCCACAATACTACTTTTCTTTGTAAAAGATAAGTTTGTAGAAGGACCAATTTTGGAGAAATTTTCAGAAATATTTTTTAATGATTAATTATGGAAACAAAAAAATATTCATCATACGCTGAAATCGAGAGAGATTTAGAAATTCTGAAATTGGAGAAAGATATTAATTACCAAAAATTAGTATTAAGTTTTCAAAAAACTAAGGAGTCTATAACACCACAAAATGTAATTAACGGAGTATTTTCTTCTTATAAAGAGTATTTCTTCAATTCGTATCCACAAATTTTACAATCCATTTTACCCTATATTATCAATTGGTTTATAAAAAGAAAAAGAGGCAAATAAGCCTCTTTTTCTTTTGTTAATTATTTTATTTCTGGTTGAATGTCATCTTCATAACCAGACTGTTGTGGTTCGATTGGTTTTATTTTCTCAATTTTTTTGTTCGTTTTTTTCATCATTTCACCAACCTGGTTAGAAGCTGTAAACGAGGCAACCATATTGTTGAGCATATCACTTCCGGCTTGAGGAGAATTTGGTAACAAGATTAGGTTCGAATTGGCATCAGCACCAATTGCCTGTAAGGTATCATAATGTTGTGTAACTACAATTAGGGCAGAAGCTTCCTGAGAATTGATACCAACATTGTTTAAAACTTCAACACTTTCTACAAGACCTCTGGCAATTTCACGACGCTGATCTGCAATACCTTGACCTTGTAAACGTTTACTTTCGGCTTCGGCTTTTGCTTTTGCAACGATTCTGATTCTGGAACTTTCAGCTTCAAATTCAGCAGCAGTTTTTTCTCTGTCAGCGGCGTTAATTCGGTTCATGGCATTTTTTACCTGAATGTCAGGATCAATATCAGTCACCAAAGTATTGATGATATCATAACCATAAGTAGTCATCGCTTCATTCAATTCTCTTTTTACGGCAATAGCAATGTCATCTTTTCTTTCAAAAACGTCATCCAGTTTTAGTTTAGGAACTTCGGCACGAACCACATCAAATACATAAGCAGTAATCTGATCGTGTGGATATTCTAACTTATAAAAAGCATCATATACTTTTTCCTGAATAACTTTGAATTGTACCGAAACTTTCATTTTTATGAAAACGTTGTCTCTGGTTTTGGTTTCAATAATAACATCTAACTGTTGTATTTTAAGATTAACACGTCCGGCCAATCGGTCAACCAAAGGAATTTTTAGTTGTAATCCTGAATTTCTTACGCTTAAAAATTTTCCAAATCTTTCTATAATTACCGACGATTGTTGTTTCACGGTAAAGAAGGAGGACATTAGTATAAAAAATGCCAGGACTAAAATGATAATAAATGCTGTACTCATGGTGATAATGATTTAGTTTTTATGATCTTCTAAAAATACAAATTATATGTTGATAATTGTTTATTAATTATTTTTCTAACGATTTTTAGTGTTAATTTATATATATATTTGCGCTCAAATTTAAACCAAAAACAAATTTATGAAAAGAATACTTTTTAGTATTGCCTTACTCTCTTCTGTTTATTTATCAGCCCAAACTGTTATTGTTGAGGAAAAATATGAAAAAAATAATGAACCTACTGGATTTAGATATCTTCCTAATTCAAAAAAGTTTGTAGTTTTTAAAGGAGAAAAGCTTTATTTAGGTGCTGTAACTCCTAGTACTATATTTTATATGACAAAATCTGGATATAGTTTTGATGAAAATGGCAGTAAATCTATTTTATTTGAAAATAAAAAATTAGCTAATTGTACTTTTTCAGTTAGCGAAAATTCTTTTAAAGCTTTAGGAGGAGATAAATTATCGAGTACAGGTATGCGTGAGTATTATTTAAATAATGTTTACAATAGTAGCATTTCATTCGACGACATTAAAAAAACAAATAGTTGTTATTTTGGACTTGTAAATGTTAGTAATCAATTTATGCCGAATGTTGGGCTATCTTTTGATGATGTTTTTTTTGAAAATCTTTTTTATAGTTCTTTTTCCGACTTTTATGATTTAGGATTAACAAATCAAAAGGGGAAGAATAATATTAATTTTGAAAAAGATGAAATTTATTTAGAGGTTTTTGATTTAAAATCCAAGCAAAAAAACAGAGTAAAATTAGAAACGCCTAAATTAGATTTGTTAAAAGGAAATTCATTAATAGAATCAACAAAAAAAGGTGTGACTTTTAGTTGTAAGCTGAAAGCAAATGATACTTTTGATATGGTGACAAAATCAATTTCAAAAGAACGTAATGAGAATATTATTTATAAAACAACTTATGATATTCAAGGTAAGAAGATTAAGGATGTAACAATGAAGCTAAATTTAAAAGATAATTTTTTTATTTTATCTTCCTGCGGTGCTGGTTATGTTGACAATTTTGCTTGGGATGTACAGGCAGTTAATAATTATTACGAAGATTCTAAGAATGGTGATATTTATGTTTATGGAATTTATAACAGTGAGAAATCTAGAATTCATAAAGGTTTTGATGCTGTTGGATTCTATATTTTTAAGTTTGATAAAGATGGAAATAAAATATGGGAATCTATTAATCCAATCAAAGACGAAAATTTTGAAGGTTTATGTTGTGGTTTAAACTTTAATCTTAATTTATTTGAATACAATGGAAAACTCCTTTTTACCAATTCTGCAGATGTATTCATGGAATTTTCTAATTATGCAGTTGTTGAAAAATCTTCAGGTAATGTATTGAAAATGAATAATGTAATTTATAATCGTACAACTAGTTATTTAAGAAGAAGAGCGTTTGTAAATAATTCATATGATAAAGTAGATATAAAAAATAAAGCATTCTCACCTGTTTCATTTGTTGCAATGGATCTTAGTCCGGCAATGAATAATTATTTAAAAACCATTCCAAGTAAGGGAAATGCAGTTTATTTTGAAACCATATTTTCTGATCAGGGAATATGGTTGATAGAAACGGATAATGAAGAATATTATAAAGTTCTTTTGTTTAAAGACTAAAAAAAAGCTCCCAATTTTGGGAGCTTTTTTGTTTTATAAAGTCGAAATTGCTTTTTGAATTCTCGAAATAGTTTCTTCTTTTCCAATGATTTCAACAATGTCAAATAGGTGAGGACCTTTTAGTGCTCCAACCAAACTAAGTCTGAAAGGCTGCATGACTTTCCCCATACCAATTTCATTTTTAGTCAGCCAGTCTTTTACAATGGTTTCAATATTGGCTGAAGTAAAATCTTCAATATTTTCTACAACCGAAATTAATTCTTGCATTAAAGCAGGTGTCTCTTCCTTCCAGTTTTTACTTGCTTTTTCATCATAAGACGTAGGTGCCTGAAAAAAGAAATCTGTTAAATCCCAAAATTCTGAAACAAAATTAGCTCGTTCTTTAATCAGTGAAACAATTCTTGTAAGCTTTGCAATGTCTTCCTGAGCGGAGACGAAGGAAGAGAAGCCTTTTTCTTCTAAAATAGAAGAGAAACTTTTTGCTAAATCGGCATCATTTTGTTGGATAAGATGCTGGTGATTGAACCATTTGTTTTTCTCAGGATCGAATTTTGCTCCCGCTTTATGAACTCTGTTCAAATCAAAAGAGGCTACTAATTCTTCTAGAGAAAATATTTCCTTGTCCGTTCCGTCGTTCCATCCTAACAAAGCCAGGAAGTTTACAACTGCTTCCGGGAAAAATCCTTTTTCTCTGTAGCCGGATGAAATGCTTTCTTCCGTTTTCCATTCCAACGGAAACACAGGAAATCCTAATTTGTCACCGTCTCTTTTAGATAATTTTCCGTTTCCAACCGGTTTTAAAATCAAAGGTAAGTGTGCAAATTCAGGAGCATCCCAGCCAAAAGCTCTGTACAATAAAACGTGAAGAGGCATAGAAGGTAACCATTCTTCACCACGAATTACATGTGAAGTTTCCATTAAATGATCATCTACAATATTGGCTAAGTGATATGTTGGCATTCCGTCGCTTTTGAATAATACTTTATCATCCAATAAATTGGTTTCAAATTTTACATCACCACGAATAATATCTTTTAAATGTAAAGTTTCATCAACCGGAGTTTTAAAACGAATGACATAATGCTCGCCATTGGCAATTCTTGCAGCAGCTTCATCTGCAGAAATTACCAAAGAAGTATCCAACTTTTCACGGTTATGATGATTGTATATAAACGTTTTTCCTTCAGCTTCGTGTTGCTTTCTGTGTGCATCCAGTGCTTCCGGAGTATCAAATGCATAATATGCCCAGCCAGATTGGATCAATTGATCGGCATATTTTTGGTATATTTCTTTACGATCGCTTTGTCTGTACGGACCAAATTTTTCATTTTTTCCAACCGTTTCTTCAGGAGCAATTCCTAACCATTCCAGCGCTTCCATAATATAAGCTTCAGCACCTGGAACAAAACGAGTCTGATCTGTATCTTCAATTCTCAGATAAAAAACACCGTTATGTTTTTTTGCAAATAAATAATTAAATAGAGCAGTACGAACACCGCCAATATGTAATGGTCCAGTTGGACTTGGTGCAAAACGCACACGAACTTGCTTTGACATTTGTTTAAATTTTGATGCAAAGATACGGTTTATGATTTTAGATTTAAGAATGTCGATTTTAGATTTTTGCCTCCTGAAAGCTTAGAACCTTAGTAACTTAGAATCTTAGAAGGTATTATTAAAATTACTACTTTTATAGGTTATAAATAAAAGAGATTCATTTTGAAAACAACATCTGCCATATATCAAAAATTAGAAGCATTTATAAAAAAATATTATACGAATGAATTGATAAAAGGAGGACTTCTTTTTATGGGTTTTGGATTATTGTATTTTCTTTTGACACTTTTTATTGAGTATTTTCTATGGTTGAAACCATTTGGAAGAACCGTATTGTTTTGGTTATTTATTGGAGTAGAAGTTTTTCTTTTGTTTCGATTTATTTTATTCCCCGTTTTTAAGTTATTCAAACTTCAGAAAGGAATAGATTACAATCAGGCT
Organism: Flavobacterium sp. UGB4466; assembly: GCF_903469665.1. GTDB lineage: Bacteria > Bacteroidota > Bacteroidia > Flavobacteriales > Flavobacteriaceae > Flavobacterium > Flavobacterium lipolyticum. The sequence continues at coordinate 6,265 of NZ_CAGKLC010000003.1, forward strand.
TCGGCTATTATTGGAAACCATTTTACGGAGGTAAGTGATAAGCTGACTAACTTTTTGCAATTATCGGCTTCAGGCAATACAGCCGAAAGTTCGGAATTAATGCTGGCTTCAATAGAACAAAAAGCCAATTCTTTACAGCCGATTCCATTTGGAAATGCGATCAATTTTAACAATAATAAAAAGTATTTGCCATTAGCAATCGTTCCGGTTTTGCTTTTTGCCGTGTTTTATATTTCAGGAAACAGTACTATTATTTCACAAAGTTTAAATAGAGTAGTGCATTTTAATGCTACCTTTTTGCCTCCGGCACCTTTTAAATTTGTTGTTCTAAATCAGAATTTACAAACCGAACAAAACAAAGATTTTGTTATCAAGATGGAATCTGTTGGGAAGATCGTTCCTGAAAATGTTATGATTCATGTAGGGAATGAAAGTTATTTTATGGAATCTTCTCAACCGGGAAAGTTTGAATTCAAAGTTGAAAAGCCAGTTGAAAATGTTTCTTTCTCTTTTGAAGGTAATACAGTTTCATCAGAAGAATACGAATTGAAAGTGATCACAGTTCCATCAATTGCGAACTTTGAGATGGTACTTAATTTTCCATCTTACTTAAAAAAGAAAGCTGAAATTATTCAGGGAACAGGTAATGCAATCCTACCTGAAGGAACTTTGGTAACCTGGAAAATGAAAACACAATCTACTCAGGAGATCGTTTGGAAGGGCGAAAATTCAATTTTTAAGTTTAATAGAGACCAAAATGAGTTTAAATTGGCTAAAAACATAAGTCAAAATACAGAATATCAAATTCTTACCTCGAATAATAAGGTCAAAAACTACGAAAAACTGGATTATCAGCTCTCAGTGATCAAAGATCAGCACCCATCAATTCATGTAGCACCAGCTCCGGATAGTTTGAAGTTAGATAAAAATTATGTTCTGGGTAGGTTAGGGGATGATTATGGTTTGTCTAAATTACAGGTTGTTTATTATGAAAGAAACAAACCTAACACTGCCAAGCGTGGAACAATACCTGTGAAGTCAGGAGTATTTGATCAGTTTGTTTTTAACTTTCCAAGCAATCTGGCAGTGCAGGAGGGAGTATCTTATGAATACTATTTTGAAGTTTTTGATAACGATGCACCACATGGTTTTAAAAGTACAAAGTCTTCTGTGTTTTCTGATCGTGTTGCTACCACTGATGAAATTCATGATAAGGAATTGCAACAGCAGAATGAGAACATTAATAGTTTAGAGAAGTCTTTAAAGAATCAAACCAAACAGTTTTCTGAGATGGACAAGATTCAGAAAGCCGGTAAAGAGAAAGAGAATTTAGAGTTTAAAGATCAGCAAAAAGTAAATGATTTTATCAAGCGTCAGAAACAACAAGACGAGTTGATGAAACAATTTACAGAGAAAATGAATAAAAATCTGGACAAGTTTCAATTGGATAAGAAAGATAAAACAGCTGAAGATTTGCAAAAGAGATTAGACAATGCTGAAAAGGATCTGGAGAAAAACCAGAAGTTAATGGAGGAATTGAAGAATCTAAATGACAAATTGAATAGCGAAGATCTGTTTGATAAGATGGAAAAGTTCAAACAGATTAGTAAAAACCAATCCCGTAATTTAGAACAATTGGTTGAATTGACCAAGCGTTTTTATGTATCCAAGAAAGCAGAGCAAGTTGCTGAAAAGTTAAACAAGCTTGCAGACAAACAAGAGCAGCTTTCAAATAAAGACAAAGAAAATACGCAGGACAAACAAGAAGATATCAATAAAGATTTTGATAAAATTCAGGAAGATTTGAAGAATCTGAAAGAAGAAAACAAAACATTAAAAGCTCCACTAGACATTCCGAATGATGCTTCGAAGGAGAAAGACGTGAAGAATGATTTGCAGAAAGCTTCAGAAGACTTGAGTAAAAAGAATTCTTCGTCAGCTAAACCAAAACAAAAGAGTGCTGCTAAAAAAATGAAAAGTATGGCAGAACAAATGGATGCCGGTATGGAAAGTGGCGAACAAGAACAAATGGAAGAAGATGTAGCAATGCTTCGTCAGATTCTGGATAATCTTTTAGCCTATTCTTTGTCGCAGGAAGATGTGATGAAACAATTTAGAACAATGAAATTGGGTTCGTCAGCGTACACGAAGAACATTAAAATTCAGCAAAATTTGAAACAACAGTTCAGATATGTGGATGACAGTTTGTTTGCTTTATCACTTCGTAACCCTAAAGTTGCCGAAGACGTAACCAAAGAAATTGGAAATGTACAGTACAATATTGATAAAGCTATTGAAAGTTTAAGCGATGTTCAGGTTCCAAAAGGAGTATCGCATCAGCAATATGCAGTTTCTTCTGCAAATAAGTTGGCAGATTTTTTGAGTGATTTATTAAATAATATGCAGATGTCTATGTCGAAACCGGGATCTGGAAAACCAAAACCGGGTGATGGACAAGGAATGCAATTACCGGATATTATCCAAAAACAAAAAGGTTTAGGAGATAAGATGAAAGAAGGTATGAAGTCTGGCAGTAAACCGGGAGATAAACCTGGGGATAAACCTGGGGATAAATCCGGTGAAAAAATGGGTGATAAACCGGGCGATGGAAAAAGTGGTGAAGGCAAAGAAAGTAATGGAAAGGATGGTAAAGGTAAAAATGGTGATGGTAAAACCGGTCAGGGGAATAAAAATGGAGGTCAAAGTAATGGGCAGGTGAAGGATAATGATGGGGAAGGAGATGCTGAAGCAATCATGGAAATTTATAAAGAACAAGTAAAATTACGTGAAGCCTTGCAAAAAGAACTTGCTAAAAAAGGATTAGACTCTGAGGGTAAATCTGTAATCGATCAGATGAAAGCTTCCGAAAAGCAAATTTTGAATAAAGGTTTTAAGAATGAGAACTTGCAACGTATCCTTAATATTCAGCAAGAATTACTAAAGTTAAACAACGCAGTTCAGCAACAAGGACAAGATAAGAAGCGTCAATCTGAAACCAATAAGACTGAATTTCCTAATAGAACAAACGCGTTGCCGAGTTCGTTACTGGAATATTTAAACAGTGTGGAGATATTAAACAGACAATCACTACCTTTGCGCTCGAATTTTAATCAAAAAGTTCAAGAATATTTTAATACAAAATGATCAATTTTAATTACGAAACCGAATTTACTTTAGACAACGAACAAGCTTTTTCTGACTGGTTAAGTGCTGTTATCGTTTCTGAAAACAAAAACGAAGGAGAGATAAATTACATTTTCTGTGATGATGAGTATCTTCATAAGATTAATGTAGAGTATCTAAATCATGATACGTTAACAGATATAATCAGTTTTGATTATACAGTTGGTAACGAACTCAACGGAGATATTTTTGTTTCTGTTGAAAGAGTTGAAGACAATGCTAAAGATTTTAATGTTTCTTTTACTGAAGAATTGAAGAGAGTTTTAGCACACGGCATATTACATTACTGTGGATATAAAGATAAAAGTGATGCTGAAGCTGAATTAATGCGATCTAAAGAAGATGAAAAGATTGCGATGTTTCACGTGGAACAGTAGATAAATTACCTTTTTTTAATTCAGTTTTACATGTTCCACGTGAAACATAATAGAGTAGAAGAGGGTGATTAAATTAAAGTGTTTCACGTGGAACATGAAAAAAAAAAGTTTTTTTCTGTGTATAAAAGAACCGAATGTTCCACGTGGAACGATTGTTTTTTGATAAAGAATGGTTTTAGATTGTTTCACGTGAAACAATATTTTTTGAGAATTATAGGGATTTAGTATGGGGAAAGTTTTTAGAATTGAAGAGAGTTTCTAGTTCAAGTTTCGAAACAGAAAGCTTCTAACCTGAAACCTGAAACTTGAAACCTGAAACTTGAAACTTGAAACCTGAAACTTGAAACTTGAAACCTGAAAAAGAAAAACCACGTTCCACGTGGAACAAAAGAAAAGAAAATTAATTCTGAGAACCGCCTTAAACGGTTTGAAGAGAATAATAAAACAAAATGTTTTTAGAAGAATACGATGTTATTGTAGTTGGTGCTGGTCATGCAGGATCTGAGGCCGCGGCAGCGGCAGCAAATCTGGGATCCAAAACTTTATTGGTTACAATGAGTTTGCAGAACATCGCACAGATGTCTTGTAATCCTGCGATGGGAGGAATTGCAAAAGGACAGATCGTGCGAGAGATTGATGCGTTGGGTGGATACTCAGGAATTGTTTCTGACCGAACGGCCATTCAATTTAAGATGTTGAATAAATCGAAAGGACCGGCAATGTGGTCGCCAAGAGTTCAAAGTGATCGAATGCGTTTTGCTGAAGAATGGAGAATGATGTTGGAGGGAACTCCAAATTTGGATTTCTACCAAGAGATGGTCAAAGGTTTGATTATTGAGGATGGGAAGATAAAAGGAATCAAAACTTCGTTGGGAGTTGAGATTCGTTCTAAGTCTGTTGTTTTGACAAACGGAACTTTTTTGAATGGTTTAATTCATATTGGAGAAAAACAGTTTGGAGGAGGACGAGCAGGAGAAAGTGCTGCAACAGGAATTACTGAGGATTTAGTTCGTGCCGGTTTCGAAGCTGGAAGAATGAAAACGGGAACGCCACCACGAGTGGATGGACGTTCTTTGGATTATTCTAATATGAACGAAGAGAAAGGTGATGCAAAGCCGGATAAGTTTTCTTATTCTGATTTGACTTCACCGTTAACACATCAGCGTTCTTGTTACATGACGTATACGTCATTGGATGTTCACGATATTTTGAGAGATGGTTTTGATCGTTCGCCAATGTTTAACGGAAGAATCAAAAGTCTTGGTCCAAGATACTGTCCTTCGATAGAAGATAAAATTAATCGTTTCGCCGATAAAGAGCGTCATCAATTATTTGTGGAACCGGAAGGGTGGAATACTTGCGAAGTGTATGTGAATGGATTTTCAACTTCACTTCCGGAAGATATTCAGTTTAAAGCATTGCGTTCTGTAGCCGGTTTTGAGAATGTGAAATTCTTCCGTCCGGGTTATGCGATCGAGTATGACTATTTCCCACCGACACAATTGAAACATACCTTGGAAACAAAATTAGTGGAAGGATTGTATTTCGCCGGACAGATCAATGGAACTACCGGATATGAAGAAGCCGCTTCTCAAGGTTTGATGGCGGGAATAAATGCACATTTGAAAGTACATGAAAAAGCGCCGTTGATTTTGAAACGTGATGAAGCTTATATCGGAGTATTGATTGATGATTTGATTACGAAAGGAACAGAAGAACCTTATCGTATGTTTACATCAAGAGCAGAGTATAGAACTTTGTTGCGTCAGGATAATGCCGATTTTAGATTGACGCCAATGTCGCACGAAATTGGTCTTGCTTCTGAAAAGCGTTTACGCCGAATGGAAAAGAAATTAAGCGAGTCTGAAAAGATGGTGGCCTTTTTTAGAGAGACCAGTGTTTCTGTTGCAGAAACAAATCCTATTTTAGAAGCTAAAGAAACCGCTCCAATTTCACAGGGAGATAAAATGTTTAAAGTTTTCTCTCGTCCTCAAATTGATTTAGACGATATGCTTAAGTTTGAAAAAGTGAAAGCGTATGTGGAAGAAAATAATCTGGATCAGGAAATTTTGGAGCAGGCAGAAATTCAGGTGAAGTATTCCGGTTATATCGAAAAGGAAAGAAATAATGCGGATAAACTAACTCGTTTGGAAGAAGTGAAAATACCGGAGAATTTCGATTACGATAAAATTAAATCAATGTCGATTGAAGCCAAACAAAAGTTAAGCAAGATTCGTCCTGTAACTATTTCTCAGGCTTCAAGAATAAGCGGAGTTTCTCCAAGTGATATTTCTGTTTTGTTAATTTACATGGGAAGATAAAAAAAGAGACGTGCCAATAGGTGCGTCTTTATTTGTTTTGATTTTCTTTGTTTCAAGTTTCAAGTTTCAAGTTTTGAGTTTCAAGTTTTGAGTTTCAAGTTTGAGGTTTCAAGTTTGAGGTTTCAAGTTTGAGGTTTCAAGTTTGAGGTTTCAAGTTTGAGGTTTCAAGTTTTGAGTTTGGGATTTGAATTTTATTACGTTGGATTGTTTTAAGAGAAAGTGATCTGAAATAAATAAATGTTCCACGTGAAACTACTTTGATAAGTCTTGCTAAACTTGAAGAAAATCGTAAAACTATTTAAAAAAAAATCTGTGAGATGCGTAGTAAAGCATTTCAAATTAATTAATACTTGTTGCATTAGTATTTTTGATGCAACATTTGCGTTGCCAAATTCTATTAAAAACCTATAATTAAAAATGAACGTTTTAAACAAAAAACATTTTCTTTCTGTAAAAGACCATTCTGTATCTAAAGAAATTTTTGATCTGTATTACGATGAAACTTTAGATATGTTAATTACTTCTCCACAACCCGATTTAGAAAATCTTGGAAGATATTACGAAAGCGAAGATTATATTTCTCATACCGACAATAAAAGATCTTTGTTTGAAAAAGCCTATCACTTTGTAAAAAGTATTGCTTTAAAAAATAAACTGAATTTGATTAATGGTGAACAATCTCAAAAAGGCAGAATTTTAGATATTGGTGCCGGAACCGGAGATTTTTTATTGACAGCAAAAAATGATGGTTGGGAAACAGTTGGAGTGGAACCAAGCGAGAGAGCAAAAAATATTGCGATAGAAAAAGGAATTTCTTTTGTAAACGGAATTGATGCTCTTGAAAATAATTCTTTTGATGTCATTACCATGTGGCACGTTTTAGAACATGTACCAAATTTGGAATTGCAAATTCGGGAATTGAAAAGATTATTAAAACCAACTGGAACTTTAATTGTGGCGGTTCCAAATTTCAAATCGTTTGATGCAAAATATTACAATGAATTTTGGGCAGCTTATGATGTGCCAATTCACTTTTGGCATTTCTCGAAAAAAGCTATTCAGTCTCTTTTTGGAAAAGTAGATATGAAATTAGAAAAAGTGCTTCCGATGAGATTCGATTCATTTTACGTTAGTCTTTTATCGGAAAAATACAAAACGGGAAAAATGAATTTCGTTAAGGCCTTTTTTATTGGTTTGCGATCAAATTTAAAAGCATCGGGAACAAAAGAGTATTCATCACACATTTATGTCTTAAAAAACAGCTAAAACGTAAAATAAGCGCATTTAAGGCGTTTTCTAAGGGAATATGAGGGTTTGTGTCGTCTTTTTTAATAAATCGCCTTAAATAAAAGCTATGAAAGCCGCTTTTAATAGTGAGATTTTATGGTAAAATGCCAGTCCATAAATAAAATTAATGCAGTAAAAATGGAGCATTTTTTTAGAAATTTTGGTATTTCTTTTTAGAAATTCGAGTTTTTAGAAAAGTGCTTCTTTTTTTTGCTAAGTTTTGTTTCGTGAATGTAAAAAATAATAAATATTTTTTTTGACTGGATTAATTTTATGGGTTTGCGATCAGATGAAGCGCAACGGTAAAAAAAGAACAATTCTTAACGGATTTACGCTTTCAATCACCCTAAAACTTGAAATAAGCTTGTTTAAGGGGTTTTCTGATGATAGGTGAGTATTTGTGTTGTTGTTTCTGAGAAAACGTCTTAAAAAAAGGCTGTGAAAGTCATTTTTAATAATGATATTTTATGGTAAAAATCTCCTCAATAAATAAAACTAATATCATAAAATTATAGCATTTTTTAAACTTTATGTTGATGCTATTTATTTTTTTATATTTTTGTCTTCATTCAATACAATAAAAAAAATAGAGATTTAAAAAAATGAAAAAAGCATTAGTAATTATCGCACTTTCAATTTTCGCTGTTTCATGTAGTGACAAAACTGCGGAAGTTAAGGAAGTAAAAACAGCTTACGTAGATACTTCAGTTTTAATGAAAGAATACACTGAAGCAAAAGACCTTGAAGCTAAATACAAAGCTCAGGCAGAAGAAAAAGGAAGACAACTACAAGCTGAGATTACACGTTTTAAACAAGACGCTGCTAATTTTCAAAGTCAGGCACAAGCAAACGGTCAGGCGTGGGCACAACAAAGAGGTGCTGAATTGCAAAAAAGAGAACAACAATTGGGTTATGCACAACAAGCTTTGTCTCAACAATTACAACAGGAAAGCGGTGTTGAAATGGATTCTTTGGTAAGTGGAGTGAAGAAATTCATCAAAGATTACGGTAAGAAAAACGGTTATTCTTATATCTATGGTACTGGAGATGCTGCTTCAATTTTGTATGCTGAAGAGAAATTCGATATCACAAAAGATATCGTTAAAGCTTTGAATGACAAATATAAAGCGACTCCAAAAACAGAAGAAAAACCAGCTGTAAAAGAGGAAGCTAAAAAATAATACCAAACTAACTAACTAAATTTAAAAACCTAAATCTGTCAAGATTTAGGTTTTTTCTTTTATAAAAATACGATACTTTTAGCTCTCAATTTACGCCTAATGCAAAACGTTTCAGAAGCAGCAGCTTATACTTTACAATTCATTAATCAAACGCAAAAATCTATTTTCCTGACCGGTAAAGCGGGGACCGGGAAGACTACACTTTTGCGTGAAATTATTGCCACTACGCATAAAAATACTGTGGTTGTGGCTCCAACCGGAATTGCGGCGCTGAATGCCGGAGGTGTTACGATTCACTCGATGTTTCAGTTACCATTTTCAGCCTTTATTCCATCATACGAAGAGGCTTCTCAGTTTACTGAAACAGTGAAGTTTGAGAATAAGGAAACTTTACGTCGACACTTTAAAATGAATAATGTGAAGCGTAACGTAATCAGGAATATGGAGCTTTTGATTATCGATGAAGTCAGTATGTTACGCGCTGATCTGTTGGATGCCATTGATTTTATGATGCAGACCGTACGCAAAAGTACCCGTGCTTTTGGTGGTGTTCAGGTACTTTTTATTGGCGATTTGTTACAGCTTCCGCCGGTTATCAGAGATGAAGAATGGCGAACTTTGCGCAATTATTACAAAGGAAAATTCTTTTTTCATTCGCATGTAATTCAGCAATATCCGCCGTTATATATTGAATTATCAAAGATTTATCGTCAGTCAGATGATACTTTTATTTCGGTTTTGAATAATCTTCGAAACAATCAGATTACACCTCAGGATATTCAGGTTTTAAATGAATATGTGAAACCTGATTTTGACTTAAAAAATAATCCCGGATATATTACACTTACCACGCATAATGCCAAAGCCGATTCGATTAATGAGCAGGCAATTGGCGATTTAGCCGGAAATGAATTCGCTTATCAGCCGTTTATTGTGGGGGATTTTCCGGAGAAAATTTTTCCGGTTGAGGAAAATCTAAAGCTTAAAGTGGGTGCTCAGGTTATGTTTGTCAAAAATGATTTGTCTTTTGAAAAGCGTTATTTCAACGGAAAAATGGGCGTTGTAAAGTCACTTTCGGCCGAAGAAATATTCATACATTTTCCTGAGGAGGATAAAACCATTGAAGTTGAAAAGTACGAATGGAAAAATATCCGATACAAAGTAAACGATCTCACCAAAGAAGTTGAAGAAGAAGTTTTGGGCACATTTGCACATTATCCACTTAAGCTGGCATGGGCAATTACGGTGCATAAAAGCCAGGGGTTAACTTTTGAGAAAGCTGCGCTCGATGTATCGCAAGTTTTCTTACCCGGGCAAGCCTATGTAGCATTATCGCGTTTAACGTCCTTAAACGGGCTTATTTTGTTGTCTCCGCTGCAAATGAATGGTATTTCGAACGATCAGGATGTGATGGATTATGCTTTGAACAAAGCAAGCGAAGAAGTTTTGAAAAACTCCTTGCATTTTGAAACTAAAAATTTTATTCATAACTATTTGATTAGTAGTTTTAATTGGGCTGATTTGGCTCAGGAATGGCGCAATCACCGTTTTAGTTATAACGAAAATGCAGTTGCTTCTGAAAAATCAAAGCATGCTGCGTGGGCACATAAGCGTTTAGAAATAATAGATTCGTTAGCAGATCCTGCACAAAAATTCGTTAATCAGCTTAATAAAATTTTCAATAAAGAAACTGTCGATCTCTTTTTTGTACAGGAAAGGGTAGTGGCAGCTTATGATTATTTTTTTAAACCAATGGACAAACTGGTTACGGATCTTTTGAATAAAATGGCCGAAATTCAGAAATTTAAAAAAGTAAAAGAGTTCTACGAAGAGCTCGCTTTTTTGGATGATTTGCAAACAAAAGCTGTTTTGCGCTTAATGAAGGCCAAATTACTCATCGAAATTGTCGTGACAGGTGAAACCATCTGTAAAGAGAAATTGTCGTCTACAGCGATTAAAAACTACAAATTTGACAAGGTTGCAAAGATCCGCGAGGAATTTAATATGTCGAACACTGATATTTTTAAATCTGAAGAACCTACAGTGCGTTATACAGCACGCAAATTAGATAAAAGCACACCAAAGGCCGAGAAGAAAACAACCATCGAAGAAACCCATGATTTATGGCTGGAGAAAAATTCGGTTCAGGATATTGCCCGAATTCGTAAACTTACTGTGCAAACAGTTGAAATGCATTTGGTTAAACTAATTCAGGCTAAAAAAGTGGAGATATCCGATGTTTTACCGTATGATAAAATTCTGGCCTTGCGTGAAGCTTTCGAGTTTTATAGCGAAGAATCCTTAAGTCCGCTAAAGGAAAAGTATGGTGATGAATTTACGTGGGATGAGTTGAAGATGTTTAAAGCGAGCATTAACTGATTTTTAGATTTTTAGATTGTTAGATTGTTAGATTGTTAGATTGTTAGATTGTTAGATTGTTAGATTGTTAGATTGTTAGATTGTTAGATTGTGGAATTTGGAGGTTCTGATGAAATTTTGGAATCTACTATAAAAACATTATGTAAAATAGAAAATATGAAAAAGTTACTTTACATTCTCTTCATAGGCATTGCGATTCAAAATACGTCAGGTCAGGACCTGAAACCCGAATATCAGAAGTTTGTTAAAAAATTTATTGATAATGTAAAAAATGATAGAAAAGAGGCTGTAGCCGAAGCTATTAAATACCCTTTAAGAAGAGATAATCCAATTCCGTCTATCAAGAATAAAGCAGAGCTTGTAAAAAGATATGCTGAAATTTTTGATACTGAACTGAAAGCCGAAATTTCACAATCGGATGCGACAAAAGATTGGTCAGAAGTGGGCTGGCGTGGCATAATGCTAAATCAGGGAACTTTGTGGATGGATACTGACGGAAAAGTTTTCTCAATAAATTATCAGTCAAAAGTGGAAAGTGATCTCAAAAACAAATTGATAGCTTCTGAGAAAAGTAAACTTCACCCATCGATTGCAAAGTTTAAAGAGCCACAAATTATCATAGAAACATCTAAATTTAGAGTTCGAATTGATGACTTAGGAAATGATACTTACAGATATGCTTCATGGTCAATAAATCAATCGATGAGCGAAAAACCGGATTTAATCATTACCAATGGAAAATGGTTTCACGATGGAACAGGAGGTAACAACCATTACGATTTTAAAAAAGGAAATTACTTGTACCAGTGTTATATTACAGTTTTAGGTACAAAAGATTCAGCACCAGCTAATTTAACCATTTATCAAAACGGAAAAGAAATCCTTAATCAGGATGCTAAAATTGTTCCACGTTAAACATTATCCTATTTCGAAAGAATGGGATTTTTTGTTTTATTACCCCATTTCAATTCGGTTACAACTATTATAAATTAGTTATATTTGATCGTAATTGTCGGATTAATAATTAATTAAAAATATTTAAGATGAAAAGAAGCAACATATTTTTAGTAGTATTATTTTTTTGCAGTGGGTTTATAGTTGCCCAGGATTCGAAAATCGATTATCAGAAATTGGTTAAAAAGTTCATTGAAAATGTCAAAAATGATAAGAAAGAAGCGATTGCTGATGCGGTGGTTTATCCGTTAGAGCGAGTATATCCTATACCCGATATTGCAAATAAGGCAGATTTTATAAAACGATATTCTGAAATTTTTGATACTCTGTTAAAAAACGAAATTATAAAATCGACGCCGGAAAAGGGCTGGACAGATATGGGTTTGCGCGGAATTATGTTAATTCATGGCAACATTTGGCTTGATACTGAAGGACGTTTAACGGCCGTGAATTATCAATCGAAAGCCGAAATAGAACTTAAAAACAAACTAATTGCGTCGCAAAAGAAAAACCTGGATCCTAGTATTGCTTTTTTTCAAGATCCGGTTTGTATTCTGGAGACTTCTAAATTTAAAATTAGAATCGATCATTTAGGTTTTAATAACTATCGATATGCATCGTGGTCCATTCAAAAGGAAATGACTGAAAAGCCTGATTTAGTGATTAATGGTGGAGTTTTAGTCGTTGAAGGTATTGGCGGTAATCACCAGTATGAATTTAAAAAGGATGGGGATGTTTATGAGTGTGCCATTATCGTTTTTGGGGAAAAGAATTCTCCTCCGGCAAGACTGAAAATATATAAAGGGAAGAAAGTAATTCTTTCGCAGGATGCAGAAATAATAGCGAACTAAAAAAGCCCATTCCGAAGAACAGGCTTTTTTTAGTTTTATAAAGGTTGTACGAGAATCCAGGCATCCGGATTTTCTCCTTTTTGTATTTCTTTCTGTGCTTTTTCGGCTTCAGCCATTGTAGCATAGCTGCCGTAGAGAACAGGGAATAATCCGTGTTTGTTTTCGCCTAGCATTCTGGCTTCGTAACCATCTTTTACTAATTGATTATAAGCTTTTCTGGCATTTTTTTCGCTTCTGTATGCACCGGCCATAATGTGGTAAGGCATTGTTTTTTCAGCAGCTGTTTCTACATTTGTTGTATCTACTGAGAGAGTTACAGCAGGCATAGGGTTCTGGATAAAGAAAGTCGCTTCCTGAATTTTGTTTTCTACTTTTTTCTGTACACTGCTTTCTACAACAAGTGTTTTGGCGGCGATTTGATTTTGATATAAAGGATATCCGATACTTCCTGTAATTCCAAGTCCTAAGACTAGTATCGCAGCATATTTCAAAAGTGGATTTGTTGTTCTTCCTTCTTCATTTTCGTATAATGAAATTGCATCTCCTTCCGAAATTTCCTCTATTTTTCGCTCGAAATTCTCTTTTTTGACTAGTGGGGAAACAAATGGACTTAGTCCAAAAGAACTTGTTAGGAAATTAGTTTGATCATTAGGAGTGAATACCATTTTCTGATCAGCATTATATCGAATTTCACCAATATTTTTAAGTGCTACAACACCATTTTCTTCTAGTGTTTTTTTCCAGCTCACGACTTCAAAAGCAATGGCGCTTACTGCAAAACCGTAAGAAGTTTTTTCAGCCTGTGCGATATGATTTGCCAACAATCCATCATTGTTTTTTAGATAACCGTTGAAAGAGATCATTTTTGTCGGTGGAAAGAAAGAATTTGTGCTTTCATTCAGCTTTGCCGATTGAATTTCTGTTAAAAATGCTCCAAACCCTGGAACCGTTACACACTGATAACGATACAGTAACTGTGCTATGTAATTTTCGATTTTCATAGTAACAAAGTTACAACTACAGAATACTTATCAAAATGTTATTCACAATTTTTATTAACAATTGCTTTATTTTTATAGACAATTCTTTTTCAAATAGTTAATAGGTAGTGTTTAAGTCTTGTAGGATTTGAAACAATATTTATATTTAAATTTAACAGGATTAGACTTTCTTTTTATGATATTTGTGTTTCGTATTTGAGGTTTTATTCTTTCTTATTTTACATAATATTTTACACGGATGCCGGATCAGGATTTATTCTATTTATTAGCCTTATTAAAAGTCGATGGAGTTGGAGATATAATGGCTAAAAAGCTGCTTAATTATTTTGGCAGTGCAGAAGCTGTTTTTAAAAGTAAGGGAAGTCAAATGGCTGCTATTGATGGTGTTGGATCGGTTTTGTTACAGAATTTTAAGGATAAATCGGTTTTCGAAAAAGCGAATCAGGAAATGGAATTTATGAAATCTGGTGGCGTTAAAGTGTCTTTTTTTAAAGAGGATGGCTATCCGGAACGCTTAAAACATTGTATTGATTCTCCTGTGCTGATTTTTACCTCTGGAAATATAAATTTAGCAAATAAACGAATAATTAGTATTGTGGGAACGCGCCAGATTACCTCTTATGGAACGGAGTTTTGCCGAAATTTAATAGAAGAACTGGCACCTCTCGATCCGGTAATCGTAAGCGGTTTTGCCTATGGTGTAGATATCGTAGCACATCAGCGGGCGATGGATTTTAACTTGCAAACTATTGGAGTTCTGGCACATGGTCTCAATCAGATTTACCCAAAATCGCATAAGAAGTATATGGTTCCAATGGAAGAAAATGGTGGTTTTATAACCGAGTTTTGGAGTACATCAAATCCCGATAAAGAAAATTTTGTTCGTAGAAACCGTATTGTGGCGGGTATGACTGAAGCAACAATTGTAATAGAATCTGCTGAAAAAGGAGGGTCGCTGATTACCGCCAATCTTGCTAATGATTACAATCGTGATGTTTTTGCCGTTCCCGGACGTGTGACAGACAAATACAGTCAGGGTTGCAATAATCTCATTAAAACACAACGTGCCAATGTATTAACAAGTGCCGCAGATTTAGTTTATATGCTGAACTGGAATGTGGAAACAAAGGCAAAACCGGTTCAAAAACAGCTCTTTATTCATTTGGAAACGGAGGAACAAAAGGTGTATGATTTTTTGCTAAAAAACGGTAAAGAATTGTTGGATATTATTGCGCTGCAGTGTGATTTTCCTATATATAAAATTTCGGGAATTCTCTTAAATATGGAACTGAAAGGAGTCATTCGACCCTTGCCGGGAAAATTGTTTGAGGCCGTTTAATTTGGATTAAACCTGACAGGTTTTTAAAACCCGTCAGGTTTAGATGTTTATTTACTAAATCCCAGAACTTCTCTTACTTTGGCTAAAACACCATCGGCAATTACGGAAGCTTTTGAAGCGCCTTTTTTCAGTAGGTTATCTACTTCATCAAGGTTGTTCATGAAGTAAGTATATTTTTCTCTTTCGGTTTTAAACTTTTCTATAATCAGTTCAAACAAAGCTTGTTTGGCGTGACCGTAACCATAGTTTCCTCCTAAATAGTTGGCTCTCATTTCGGCGATTTGTGCTTCAGTTCCCAGCAGGGAATAAATGGCGAAAGCATTACAGGTATCCGGGTTTTTAGGTTCTTCAAGTGGCGTACTATCGGTTTCAATACTCATCACCTGCTTGCGAATTGTTTTATCGTCAAGGAAAATATTGATCAGATTGTTAGCTGATTTACTCATTTTTCCACCGTTTGTTCCCGGAATCAGTTTGCCGTCTTCCTGGATTTTTGCCTCTGGAATCACAAAGGTTTCTCCCATTTGGTGGTTGAAACGTGAAGCGACATCACGAGTGATTTCTAAATGCTGTAATTGATCTTTACCAACCGGTACAAATTCGGCATCATACAATAAAATATCGGCGGCCATTAACATCGGATACGTAAAAAGTCCGGCGTTAACATCGTCTAAACGATCCGCTTTATCTTTAAACGAATGTGCGAGAGTCAGACGCTGAAAAGGAAAAAAGCAGCTTAAATACCAGGTTAATTCTGTCGTTTGTACCACATCAGATTGTCTGTAAAAGGTTACTTTATCAGGATTTAAACCACAGGCTAGCCAGGCGGCAGCAGTGCTGTAAGTGTTTTCTCTAAGAGTTTTACCGTCTTTAATTTGTGTAATCGAATGTAAATCAGCAATAAATAAAAAGGATTCATTTGCCGGATTGTTTGATAATTCGATTGCAGGAATAATTGCTCCCAATAAATTGCCTAAGTGTGGCGTTCCAGTACTCTGAACACCGGTCAGTATTTTTGCCATTCTCGTTTTTTCTTATTACTAAATGCAAAGTTCGTTTTTTTAGAGCAAAGTGTGTAATTTTTTTTAGTTTCTAATTATTTTAACCACAGAGAACACAAAGTTTTTCACAGAGTTTGCGAAGGATTTAACTTTAATGAATGTTAAATTTTTTGAAGTTCACAAAGGGAATGGGTATGTATTAATCGTTAATAACCCTTCGTATACCATTTTTTAGAAGAATTTCATTGAAGTTTATAAGTAAGCCTAGTTTGTATTTTCCAAGTTTTAAGTATGTTAAAGTTTGGGCTAAATGAATTGTGGTTAATGATTCTACACTTTTTATTTCGACTACAAATTTTTTCTCCACCAATAAATCAACACGATAACCGCAATCTAGTTTTACTTCTTCAAAAATTAGAGGCATCGCTTTTTCTTTTTCTACAGAAAGACCATGTTGTTTAATTTTATAAAATAAACATTCTTTATATGCATTTTCAAGTAAACCAGGACCGAGTGCTTTGTGAACCTGAATTGCTAGTCCGATTATAATTGTAGATATTTCATTCTCTGTCATAATATCAAATTTAATACTTATTTCCTTATAATTAATTAAATTTTAACCATAGAGATAGAAAGTTTTTCGTAGAGAAAGGGAAGTTAGATCTAAAAAAATTTAACTTAAAATCTGTTAACTTAGAAAAAGCTTTTCTATTTAAAAAACTCTGTAAACTCTGTGAAAGACTTTGTGTTCTCTGTGGTAAAAAACACGAGCGTAAATTCTTTTTGTAGAATTCATTTCTGATTTATTACATTTGAAACCATGAAAGGATTAAAAGTTGTTTTTTGGGTTTTATGGCGTATATGGTTTTATATTTTAATGGCCATTCCGATATTGATTATGCTGCCGTTTTTGCTAGTTTCTATAGCGTCAGAGAAGGGTTACCCCTATTTTTTTAAAATGGCCCGCATTTGGGCTAAATTTATCCTTTTCGGGATGGGTTTTTATTATAAAGTCGAACGTGAAGAGAAGCTGGTTCGAAATAAGAGCTATATGATCGTAGCCAATCATACTTCGATGACCGATATTATGCTAATGCTGGCTCTCGTTAAAAATCCGTTTGTTTTTGTGGGAAAGAAAGAGCTTTCAAAGATTCCTTTGTTTGGGTTTTTCTACAAAAGAACCTGTATTTTGGTTGATCGAACTTCTTCGAAAAGTAAAAATGAGGTTTTTAAAAGAGCGCAAAATAGGTTAAATCAAGGACTTAGTATTTGTATTTTTCCTGAAGGCGGAGTTCCTGACGATGAATCTATTTTACTGGATGAGTTTAAGGACGGTGCTTTTCGTCTGGCGATTGAGCACCAAATTCCGATCGTTCCCATTGTTTTTGCGGATAACAAGGAAAGATTTTCATATACTTTTTTCAGTGGAAGTCCTGGAAAAATGCGTGCAAAGGTACTTCCTTTTGTTGCTACAGAAGGATTGGCAGCTGACCATAGAAAAGAACTGCGAGATCAGGTGAGACAAATGATTTATAAAGATTTACTGAAGTTTAAAAATAAAGAAAAGTAACTCATTTTAAGGATAAAACCCGGCAAAATTGAAAATTGCCGGGTTTTCTTTTGAATTAAAATTACTCCATTTTATATTCAATAATGCTTATCTATGAATTATTTTTTCAGAAATAAAACGCAATACTTTTCTTAATTTCAGTTTGGTTTTTTTACGGTTTTTGTTGTACAACACTTCTATTTTCTCTTTCATGGTTAAAATATTTTGGGTTGATACTAAAGAGTTTAATAAAACTCAAGTTAACGACATACTATTATAGAGCGTAAAAAATGAAAAAGGTTGCGTGAAAAGGTGAAAAAAAAAAATAAAAACCCGTTAGAACCAAAAAACTAACGGATTTTTATTGAACAAACCAACCAAATTTAAAGAAAAACCTTTGATCAGATACTTTTGGCTAAGTACCAGTCAAATCTTTTGTCTCTTCATAAGATGGTTTGGTTCCGGAATGGTTGCGTTAGTAAATGCATATTTTTTTAAATAAAAAACCCGATCATCTTTTAGGAATGATCGGGTTGTATGTAAAGTATTGATTGTAAATACTTTTAATGATTTTAAGCGTCTGCTAATTCTTTGATATGTGCTTTGATTTTAATCTCAAGTTCGTCTGCTAATTCCGGATTATCTTTGATCAAAGCTTTAACAGCATCACGACCTTGTCCTAATTTGGTATCGCCATAGCTAAACCAGGAACCTGCTTTTTTAACGATTTCAAACTCAACAGCAAGATCAAGAATTTCACCTGTTTTAGAAACTCCTTCTCCGTACATGATATCAAATTCGGCAGTTTTGAAAGGCGGAGCAACTTTGTTTTTTACAATTTTAACTTTGGTTCTGTTTCCAATTACATTTTCACCGTCTTTAATTTGCGAAGAACGACGAATATCTAAACGTACCGAAGCGTAGAATTTTAGAGCATTACCTCCTGTTGTAGTCTCCGGATTACCAAACATAACACCAATTTTTTCTCTCAACTGGTTGATGAAGAAAACGGTACAGTTTGTTTTACTGATGGTTCCGGTAAGCTTTCTTAAGGCTTGTGACATTAAACGTGCATGAAGACCCATTTTGGAATCTCCCATTTCACCTTCGATTTCACTTTTTGGAGTCAATGCAGCAACAGAGTCAATTACCACAATATCAATTGCTCCTGAGCGAATTAAATTTTCGGCAATTTCCAGCGCTTGTTCTCCGTTATCAGGTTGCGAGATGATTAAGTTTTCGATATCGACACCCAATTTTTCGGCATAATTTCTGTCGAAAGCATGTTCAGCATCTATAAAAGCAGCTATTCCGCCGGCTTTTTGAGCTTCAGCTATTGCATGCAATGTTAGAGTGGTCTTACCAGATGATTCAGGACCGTATATTTCAATAATTCTTCCTTTTGGATATCCATTTACTCCAAGGGCTAAATCAACGCCAAGTGAGCCAGAAGAAATCGTTTCTACCTCCACAATGGCTCTGTCGCCCATTTTCATTACGGTTCCTTTTCCGTAGGTTTTGTCAAGTTTATCAAGCGTTAGTTGTAACGCTTTTAATTTGGCTTCTTTGTCTGAACTCATCTTTTCTTAAATGTCTAAATTGTTATTTTTTTCTTTCAAATAAATTTAAAGAAGATACTAACTTCTTGATCTTTATTAATGAGGCTTATATTTTGTAAAAATAGTTCTTTTTTCGAAGTTTGATTGTTCCAAATTGTCACAATTTGCACTACAAGAATAAAGCCTTTAATTCTGTGGCATCGGAAGGATTTAGTTTTCCGGCTAACACTAAACTAAGTTGTTTACGACGCAAAGCGGCGTCAAAACGTTGTATTTCAAGTTCAGTTTCGGGCAATATAGCCGGTACTTCTACAGGTCTGCCGGTATCGTCTACGGCTACAAAAGTGTAAATGGCTTCGTTGGCTTTGGTTCTGTTACCAGATTCGCGGTCTTCTACCCAAACATCAATGAAAACTTCCATCGAACTTTTGAAAGATCTTGAAACTTTTGCTTCAACTGTTACTACACTTCCTAACGAAATGGCTCTGTTAAAAGCCACGTGATTTACAGAGGCTGTAACTACAATTCGGCGGGAATGTCTGCGGGCTGCAATACTTGCGGCACGATCCATTCGGGCTAATAATTCGCCACCAAAAAGGTTGTTTAAAGGATTTGTTTCACTTGGTAAAACTAAATCGGTTAAGATGGTAAGGGACTCTGATGGGTGTTTTGCATTCATTTTTTTACTGTAAATTTTATTTTTTGCCACAATTTTATTTTTTGATTTCAATTCAATTTTGTTTTACGAATGTTGAATCTGTGACGATTTAATTTTTTTATTGACTTTAAAGCGGTGCGATTATGTCAGATTAGTTCAACCAGTAAACCGCCATTACTGCCGGAATAAAATAGATCACTATGGTTCTTGCACCGTCATAATCTTTGGCTAATCGCTGTCCGAAAAGCATCATTAGCAATGTGATACATGAAAATATAGCTCCGTATAATCCAAATTCCCGGCCACTGTCGGTGAGCAATTGTATCGCTCCGACTACACATAAAATTCCGGAGATTAATTCCATAATTAAAAGATGAAGCAGGGCAAGTGGTATTTGGTTTTTAAGTCTTGTTTTGGCAAAATGTCCTTTAAGCCACTCGACATTGTCTTTCCAGTAAAATATTTTTTCGTATCCGGATTGTAAGAAGGTTAAAGCTAAAAATGCTAATAGTAAAATGGAGGCAACATTATTCATTTGATAACTATTTTTTGTGGATTAAACGAGTCAGTTTTATAGATAAGTCGGTTAGAATTATTTTTGCATTTCCGTTCCTTTCGATATGATACATTGCATCCGAAAGTTCTTTGAAAATTTCATGAATATTGTTTCCGTTGACAAAAGGTGCAAAATTTTCGAGTTTGAATTTATCTACTTTTGGTTCGATGTACACAAGAGTAGGGGCCTGATAGTTAAGCATCAAGGCTTGTCGAAACATTTCCATGCAGAACTGGATGAATTTTTTCTGACTTTCACGTCCCAGACCGGCAATTTCTTCACTCCAGGAAATTAAATCCTGAATAGCAGCTGCATTTCCTTTCGCTCTAAACGCAGCGCGAACCCAATTGACAAACCATTGTTCGAAAGGTAACTCTGAATCATCTTCTTTTAAAAGATGTAAGGCCTTACTAAAATTTCCCTGTGCCTGATGTGCAATTTTAAAAGCTAATTTTTCGTCAATGTTTTCTTTAGAAATTAAAGCTTCTGCAATTACTTTTTCGGGAAGTCCGTTAAAATGAATGACCTGACAACGGGAGCGGATGGTTTGAATTATATCTTCTTCGTTTTCAGAAATGAGAATGAAAATAGTCTTGTCTGAAGGTTCTTCAAGTAATTTTAAAAGTTTGTTGGAGGCGGCAATATTCATTTTATCGGCCATCCAGATAATCATAATTTTGTAACCGCCTTCGTATGATTTTAATGAAAATGATTTCAAAACTTCCTGTGCATCTTCAACTCGAATTTCTCCTTGTTTGTTTTGAACACCAAGTACTTTGTACCAGTCAAACAAACCTCCATAAGGCATTTCCTGTATAAAAGTACGCCAGTCCTGAATAAAATCTAAACTTTTGGGTTTTGTTTTGACATCCTCAGTGGTCACTGTCGGATAAATAAAATGCAAGTCGGGATGAGAGAGGTTTTGAAATTTCAAATTGCAGGAATCATTTCCGTTTGAGTTTTCGTCTCCTGTGTTGTTGCACAAAATATATTGTGCGTAGGCAATTGCTGTTGATAATGTGCCACTTCCTTCCGGCCCAATGAATAGTTGTGCATGCGGAATTCGTCCGGAAGCTGCACTTTTTATCAAGTGACTTTTGATGTAATCCTGACCTAAAATTTGAGAAAATTGCATGAAGCAAAGATAGAAGAAAATGATGTAGTCAAAAATTTTAGCTCAAAAGTTTATCCATACAGAGTGATTTCTAATAATCATGAAGATTTCGAGCTGTTTTTTGACGTTTGTTAACCAACTTTTGTTAATAAACATGGCAAGATGTGGAGATATTAAGACTTTTTTGTTAATAGTTTTTTGCTGTACAATGATTAACGAAAGCTTTTTTTGATTACTGGTAGTACGTGTTAGTTTATTTTTTATAGCCAATATCTTACCCTTTGCGACAGAGCCAATTTTAACTAAAATCTCGTTAAAACGCACATTTTCTCGACATAACGCTGGTTTTTAAGCTTTTTTTAAGCTTTTTTTTTGAAAAAAGAAATCAATAAAGTTGCAGTTTAAGTTAATTTCTATATTTTTGTTTTTATGAACAACCAATTATAAACTAAGAATCTATGAAAGGGAAAATTATTTTATTAAGTACACTTTTTTTTATGACGACTGGTGCCATTTCGGCTCAGGCGAAAAATGCTCCAAGAAGTATAATCAGTACAACTGCTATTATTCGTAAATACCATGATCAAAAAGAATTGAGTGGTATGCAAAAAGGAGAACTTTTAGAATTGTACATCGAGCGTATTAAAGTTTTAGTAAAAACTCTTCCTTACATTGCTTTGGTAACAAAACCGGGAGTTACGATGGCCGACTTAGGTATTCCGGATGACAACGAACACAAAAAAGTGTTAGATGGTCAGGCTGTTGGTACAACAACATTTTTAGATACAACAGTAGAATTTCAAAGAAAGATGATGCCGTATTCTGATAAAGGAAACTTAATCGCTGCAATTTTATTCTACGAAAGCACATTGAAATCTTTACACGAGTTCAACGAATTGAACGAAATGTAATATTATATAATTTTTAAAGCTTTTTTTGTCAATGTTTATATAGAGGATTAAATTTATATAGATGTTTTAGAAAAGAAATAAAAAACAACTCTCTCGAAAAGTTCTGAGTATGATCAGAAAATTCGAGATGAGTTTTTTCATTTACGCATACCCAAATTTATTATTAACTGTAATACCCCCTTATCATGAAAAAAATTACTCAAATGATCTGCGTTCTTTTGACAGTTACGAGTATGAGTGCTCAACAAGAGAAAGGAATTATGGGCTACAACAATTGGTTGAACAACTGGACCGAATTTAAGCCTAACAAAGTAGAGTATGGAGAAGCAAACCAAATTTTAGCAGGAAATATTTCTGTTAATACTAAATTGCTGAAGAAGAATATTTATGTACTGCAAGGTAATGTTTATGTTACGAACAATGCAGTTTTAACCATTGAACCAGGAACTTTAATTATTGGTGATTTTGAAACAAAAGGAACTCTTGTTGTTACAAAAGGTGCCCAAATTATGGCTGATGGTTTAGAGACCGACCCAATTGTATTTACTTCAAACCGTAGCCAGAAAAAAGCTGGTGACTGGGGTGGAATCGTAATTCTAGGGGATGCACCAATTAATAAATTTGGAAATGTTGGTTCTTACAACTTAGATCTTGATCCTAGTTTAACGACTTACGGTGGTGATAATGCTGCCGCTAATTCAGGAGTTTTAAGATTCGTAAGAGTTGAATTTGCAGGTAAAAAAGTAAAAGGTGTAGACACTTTCAACGGTATAACTTTTGCCGGTGTGGGATCTAAAACAGTACTGGACAACGTTATGGTAAGCTACTCTGGTGGTGACTCATTTGCCTTTTTTGGAGGTGATGTAAACGCTACTAAATTTGTATCTTATAAATCAATCAATGACGATTACAAATTTACTCAGGGTGTACAATGTCGTTTGTACAATTCATTAGCAGTAAGATCTTCTTATTTATCAAGTAATAAAGACGGTTCTCGTTGTATGGAAGTAAAGTCTTTCGAAAAGAAAAGTGAAACTGATTTTACTAAAAAACAAACTTTAGTTGTTGCAACTAATATTACGATGCTTAATGACAGCGAAAACATCAAAGCTGATATTCAGTCAGGATTAGTAAAAGAAGCTGTTTTTGTAGCTGAAAATGCTTCTCTTGAAATGAAGCGTAGTGTAATTTCCGGATTTAATCCAGCTGTTTTATTAGACAGTAAAACAGAAATTAATGATGCTAATCTAAAGAAAATCAAATTTGAAGAAATGTACTTTAACCTATGTAACGGAAATATCTTTACAGAGTACAACTCAAACAATGAAGATTTAGAAAGCTGGTACGGAAATAGTGTATTTTTCAATGTGTATTCTCAAAGTAACAACAGAGAGACTTTCATTGACATTTTCAACCCTAAAAAGCCGGATTTCAGATTACAATTAGGCAAAATTACAGCGTCTAGCAGCAACAGATAATAGATTTCGATTTTTATTTCAGCGTAAATTTTATTAATAAAGTCCCCAGACATAATTTATGTATTCGTCTTAATACCGGACAAATAAAGATCAAGACATAATGGCACCATCTAGAAAAAAATATTTTATATATATAATATTTTTGGTTTTCCCTATTTCGCTTAGTTTATATGCTCAAAATACCACAGTAGAACGACCTACTTCTGCTGAAGCAATAAGCGAAATAAGAGGCTGTGAGAACCAAAAAATAAAAAATGCTGATCCAGTATGTATCGGCGAATTAGATAATTCTAATCAGTTATTAGCAGGGCTATCCATCCCCAAGGATAGCCTTTCTATGGCAGCTGAAGTGAAAGATCAGAATTCAGAGTGCAAAGAAAATTCGTTTTTAACCGGTTCTTTTTCAGTTCTTGCAAAGGATATTATCGAGAACTATAAGTACGATTTTTCTGAAACATTTATTGATATCCTCTTTTTTGAAGACATAGATTTAGCAAGAACACGCACTATATGATTCAAAAAATTACCCCAAATTTTACCAAATTAGTGCTTTTGTTTTCTTTAGTTATTTTAACTAAATTAAATTCATATGCCCAAACGCCAGTGATAGGACCACAGCAGCTTCCCTTTGAGAGAATCTGCGCTGGTTTTATTGTCAATGGCGTTGTGTTTAATGAATATTTTGCAACTTTCAGCTACGTAGATTTTCCCGCTGGAACAACTTTTGCCGTAGAACTTTCTGATGAGACTGGAAGTTTTACAAATCCAACAGCTACTACAACACTTTCGGTTACAGATGATGCTGCTTTAAAACAACAAACAATTAAATTTGCGGTTCCGACTAATCTGAAAGGATCGGATGTGTATAGCTTACGCGTTAAGAGCTTGAATACTACACCTGTAGTAAATAGCCCAAGATTTAAAAACGCCGTTGGTAATACAACCTTTTCTGTTTATTACAGTACTTATGTAAGTTCGTTTTATATTAATGAAAAACAGCCAACAGCGTCTTTTTGTGCTGGCGGTAATCTTACACTTTCCGTTTATAATCCTACGCCTTCTGATCAGGCTTCGTCACCTGCTAATTACTCCAATCTAAAATACAAATGGTACAAAGATGGTGCTGTAATTGCCGGACAAAGTTCTAAAGATTTGATTGTAAATTCTGCCGGAAAATACTATGCCGAAATTGACTATGGTTTATGTTCTGATGTAAATTTTAGCTCAAATCGTGTTGATGTAACGACTTCAGGATCGGGAGGATCGGCAGTTACCATTAGCTCAAGTTTGGGAAACCCGTTTTGTGCATCTGGATCAGGAACAGTTCTAACGGCTACTTCCGGAAATACTTACGTTTGGAAGAAAGACGGAGCAATAATTTCGGGTGCTACTACGCGTAGTATTAATGCAAATGTATCAGGAGTTTATACGGTACAGGTTGATTTTGGAGGATGTAGTGCTACAGGAACTATCGATTTGAAAAGTAATAGCTTTAATGCGAGTATAGATGCGCCGGAAACCACATCAATAAACGAGGGGGAAACTTTGAATGTTTCGGTTACAACAGATGCTTCAAACCCTACTTTTGAATGGTTTTTAAATGGAAACGCAATTGCAAGTGCAACATCAAGTTCTTATGTTGTATCTATTCCTGGTAATTATAAAGTTAAAATTTCTCAAGCATCGGGTTGTATTTCTTCTCAGGAGTTTAGTTTTAAAGTTACAGGACCAATGGCTTCGACGACAGTGATTCCTAATGTTGTAAGTCTCCAGAATCCCTATTGGAATGTTCCGGATGTTTATAAAACAGTCCAGACGAAAATAATAATCATGAGTTCTAATGGTGAAATTATGTATGACGGTTTAGGAAGTGATTATAATCCTGAAACCAATACGTTTATAAAAGATTTTAAAAATGTTAATCCGGTATATTACTATGTCATTAAATCCGACAATGGTGAAAAAAAAGGATCAATAACTGTAATAAGGTAATATGAAGAAAATTTTACTATTCATCACACTATTTTACGGTTTTTCAAATACACTCTATTCTCAGGACAAAAATGAGGATGGAGTTGTTTCGTTTTCGTTACCTATTAGAAATTCTTTAAAGTTTAATCGATACTTAATTAACCCGGCTTTTAGCTTTGTTCGTGAAACAAATGCTTATGCCAGTTTTTATAATAAAAGACAATGGGTACAGTTTGAGAATGCACCAAACACCTATTTAGCCAACTATTCGGGCCGTTTTAGAGAAAATGAAGCTTTTGCTTTTGGTCTGTTTCAGCAAAATTATGGTTTAATGACGGTTTTTGGAGGAATCGGAAACTTTGCTCATAACATCGTTTTAGAGCAAGACAGTAATTTAACTTTTGGTTTAAATGTTGGAGTTTACCAAAGCAGTTTAAATAAAGGAAAAATCATCTCAGATGATCCAAATATTTTAAATGGAGACTATCCGTCAAACACTTTACTTACGGTTAATCCGGGAGTAAATTATGGAACAGAGTTCCTTGACTTTGGATTAGCGGTAAACAATCTTATCCTTTATAATTTCGGTGGCGGAATTGTAAAAGAAGACCCTGAAAGAGCGATTCAGTTGCATGCTATGTATACAGGATACATTGATAGTTTCGGTTTTTTTGACAGAAGTAAATTTTCAGGAATTGTAAAAACAGAGGTTAAAAAAGGTAAGACAGTAATTTCCGGACTTGCAATGATTGCAATTCCAAAAGGAGTTTGGGCTCAAGCAGGATACAATACATTATATGGGATTTCTGCCGGTCTTGGATTTAATATTTCTCCAAGTATTGCATTTGAATACAACTATGAAAAAGGCATGGGAAATTTTACCAATATGGGAGGTTCGCATGAATTTACAATTGCTTATAAATTTAAAAATAAAAACTATTACTATGGTGATGATGAAGAAGGCTCTTTAATAGATCCGGCTAAACCAAAACCGGTATTGGCTAAACCATCATCAGGAACAACCGCTGAGAGAACTGATGGTGCAGAAAAAGCGAGACTGGCTGCCGATGCGAAGGCTAAAGCCGATGCAGAAGCGCTAAAAGTGAGACTTGCCGCAGCCGAAAAAGTGAAGGCTGATGCAGCAGCGGCAGCAAAAGCAAAATTAGAAGCAGACAATAAAGCCAAAGCTGATGCCGAGGCACTTAAGATAAAAATAGCCGCTGACGCTAAAGCTAAAGCTGATGCCGCAGCAGCAACAAGAGCACAAACTGCAACGGCAAACAGAGCAGTTGCTGCAGAACAAAAAACACAGGCGCAGCTGACCGCAGATAAGGCAAGAGCGGATGCTGAAGCCCGCAGAATAAAATTGGCTGCAGATAATAAAGCGAGAGTAGATGCAGCGGCAGCGGCAAGAGCGAATGCTAATAAGCCTTCAGCGACGCCACAAAAAACACAGGCACAACTGGCTGCTGATAAAGCCAAAGCTGATGCCGAAGCAATGAAATTGAAATTAGCCGCAGATGCTAAAGCAAAGGCTGATGCGGAAGCCGCTAAAGCAAAAACTGCTGCGGAAAATAAACCGGCAACAGCGCCACAAAAAACACAGGCTCAATTAGCTGCTGACAAAGCAAAAGCTGATGCGGAAGCCGCTGCAAAAGCAAAATTAGCTGCTGATGCAAAAGCAAAAGCAGATGCTGAAGCTCTGAAAATAAAACTAGCAGCAGATGCAAAAGCTAAGGCTGATGCTGCAGAAGCAAAACGTAAAGCCGATGCAAAAGCGAAAGCAGAAGCTGCAGACTTACAATCAATTTTAGCTGCGGATGCAAAAGCCAAAGCAGATTCAGATGCGCTTCAGGCGAGACTGGCTGCTGAAGCGAAAGCCGCTGCTGCTGCTGCTGCAAAAACAAAGGCAAGTATAGATGCTGCCAATAAAGCAAAAATAGCTGCTGACGCGAAAGCTAAAGCTGCTGAAGAAGCTGCCTTAAAAGAAAAACAAGCTGTTGAAGCCAAAGCCAAAGCAGATGAAGAAGCCAGACAAGCCAGAATTGCTGCTGAAGCTAAAGCGAAAGCCGATGCAGAAGCTCTTAAAGCAAAATTAGCTGCAGATGCTAAAGCGAAAGCGGATGCAGAAGCACTTCAGGCGAAATTAGCTGCCGATGCAAAAGCCAAAGCCGATGCAGAAGCTCTTCAGGCGAAATTGGCTGCAGATGCTAAAGCGAAAGCCGATGCAGAAGCACTTCAGGCGAAATTGGCTGCAGATGCTAAAGCGAAAGCCGATGCAGAAGCACTTCAGGCGAAATTAGCTGCCGATGCAAAAGCCAAAGCAGATGCAGAAGCACTTCAGGCAAAATTAGCTGCCGATGCAAAAGCCAAAGCGGATGCAGAAGCACTTCAGGCGAAATTAGCTGCTGATGCTAAAGCGAAAGCGGATGCAGAAGCCCTTCAGGCAAAATTAGCTGCCGATGCCAAAGCCAAAGCAGATGCAGAAGCACTTCAGGCGAAATTAGCTGCTGATGCAAAAGCCAAAGCAGATGCCCAGGCTCTTCAGGCGAAATTGGCTGCCGATGCAAAAGCGAAAGCGGATGCAGAAGCACTTCAGGCTAAGTTAGCTGCTGATGCAAAAGCCAAAGCCGATGCAGAGGCACTTCAGGCTAAGTTAGCTGCTGATGCAAAAGCCAAAGCGGATGCAGAAGCTCTTCAGGCAAAATTAGCTGCCGATGCTAAAGCGAAAGCCGATGCAGAGGCACTTCAGGCTAAGTTAGCTGCTGATGCTAAAGCGAAAGCCGACGCAGAGGCACTTCAGGCTAAGTTAGCTGCTGATGCAAAAGCCAAAGCTGATATGGAAGCTTTACAAGCTAAATTACTTGCGGATGCGAAGGTAAAAGCAGATGCAGAAGCAACTGCGAAAGCGAAAGCAGATGCAGAAGCAAAACAATTACAGGAAGCAGAAGAAGCTCGTTTGGCAAAATTAGCTGCCGATGCCAAAGCGAAAGCCGATGCTGAAGCTCTTCAAGCAAAGTTAGCTGCTGATGCAAAAGCTAAAGCAGACGCCAAAGTTAAAGCGGATGCTGAAGCCCTTCAGGCGAAGTTAGCAGCAGATGCCAAAGCGAAAGCCGATGCAGAGGCTCTTCAGGCGAAGTTAGCTGCTGATGCTAAAGCAAAAGCCGATATGGAAGCCGCACAAGCGAAGTTAGCTGCTGATGCCAAAGCGAAAGCCGATGCGGAAGCTCTTCAGGCGAAGTTAGCTGCCGATGCCAAAGCAAAGGCGGATGCAGAAGCCCTTCAAGCGAAGTTAGCTGCTGATGCCAAAGCGAAAGCCGATGCAGAAGCTCTTCAGGCGAAGTTAGCTGCTGATGCTAAAGCTAAAGCTGATGCAGAAGCCCTTCAAGCGAAGTTAGCTGCTGATGCCAAAGCGAAAGCCGATGCGGAAGCTCTTCAGGCGAAGTTAGCTGCCGATGCTAAAGCAAAAGCCGATATGGAAGCCGCACAAGCGAAGTTATTGGCAGATCAAAAAGCGAAGGCTGATGCAGAAGCGACAGAAAGATTAAAAGCTGAGGAAGAAACAAGACAGTTGCAATTAGCAGAAGAAGCTCGTTTGGCAAAATTAGCTGCTGATGCGAAAGCGAAAGCCGATGCAGAAGCTCTTCAGGCAAAGTTAGCTGCGGATGCACTTGCAAAAGCTGCTTCAGCTCCAAAAGATGATACAGCAAAAGCAATAGATAACTTATCTCAGTCTATCGAGAGCGCAAGTAAAATGCAGAAAGATTTATTGGCACAGTTTAATACAACAGTGGCAAGTAAACAAAGAGACTTGAACGACTTAAGAGAAGAGAATGATTTAAGTGAGAAAGGAATTTATAAAGAACCAAAACCTTTCAAAAGTGTAGCAGCCGAGAACAGTCAGCTGGAAGCTTTAAAATCTCAACTTGCTGAAGTAAATAAAGCACAGAAAGATGAAATTGCGAAGTTGACTAATTTATACAACGAAAGGCTTAAAAAGTTTCCTAATAAAAACGATGCTTTGAATAAGGCTTATCTGGAAAAGATAAACGAGTTAAAAGCAGCACAATTGAAAATGGAACAGGATAGCGCAACATTACTTTCTAATTTAGAACGTATCAAGGCCGAGACTGAAATTGAGAAAAAACGTCGAATCAAACGTGCAGCATATGAGAATGATCAGGGCCGATATGCACAGGATGTTGCCGCTCTTAAACGTATTAGAGAAACAACGAAATTAAGCAGTACGCCTCTAACAGCAAGTGATTTTGATTTCGGTGAAGACCAATCAAATATGCAGATTATCAAGAATATTAAGAATGCTGATGGTGGATATTATTTAATTATTGCAGTTCACAGCAGTGTTGAAAAACGCGATCAGTTCCTCGCTAAAGCAGTTGCAGCAGGACGTACAGATGTTAATTTCTTTTATAATGTAACCACAAGTAAGTATTACATCTATTATGAGAAATTCGACGGACTATCAGAAGCTACAAAAGCACTGGAAGCAAAAGGGACTAAGCCATACAACGGGAAAATGGCAATTGTGAAAGTGGAGAATTAATATAATTATTGAGAATATAGCCCCGTTCTTCTTAATTTTTTTAAGAAGAACATCTATTATAAATGTTTCAGAATGCTTTGATTTATTTTTTAACGCCCCTTAGAAAATAAAAGAGAAGCAAAAACAAAATGAAGACTATGAAAAAACCTACTAACCTAAGATTGATTTTATTAGCTTTGATTTTCTTTCAAAGTTACTTTGTAATTTCTCAGAATCTTAAGTCATTTACTCCGAGATTTGACAAGAAGCTAAAAGGAGACATGTTGCTTATTGGTAACAATATCCTGAACAGAGATGGAGGAACCAGAAATTCCAGACCAAATGTCGCTTACAATGATGACTGGCTTAACTCGGATTTCGACATGAGGTATATTGATGTCGATAATGACAACAGTACTTTTAGTTCCAGTAGTGCAACTTTGACAGTGCCAAAGCCGGCTTGTTATAAAATTGTTTATGCCGGTTTGTATTGGGGGGCTATCCTACAGCAAAATGATCGTACAGGTATAGAGAAGGTAAAACTTAAATTACCAACAGGGGGCTATCATGATATCAATGGAGAGATCATCCATGATGCTAATGCAGCACCAATTGGAAGTGGTAATAACAGGCCTTATGCCTGTTATGCAGATATAACGAACTTAGTTGCCGGACAGGCTAATGCGCAAGGTGTCTATACGGTTGCTAATGTTATATCGAGTCAAGGTTCTAATGGAGGAACCGGTTTATCTGCGGGCTGGTCTATTTATGTTGTTTACGAAGACCCAACTTTGCCGGCGAAATATATCACTTCATTTGATGGTTTTAGTGCAATTGGAGGTGTAACTACTTTAGACATTCCTGTTTCAGGTTTTAAGACAATCCCAACTGGTCCGGTACGTGTAAAGTTTGCTTTTGCTGCTTTAGAAGGGGATCAGTCTATTGCGGGTGATTACCTGCAAATTAACGGAATTGGGATTAGTGCTACAAACGCCGCAAATACAGCTATTAGAGCCTCAAATAACTTCTTTAATAGTAGTGTAACTTATGTTGATCCGGCTACAGATAAAACAGAGAATTTCTTAAACCGAAGTCCCGCCAGTACCAATACGCTTGGGTATGATGCGGGTATTTTGAATATTAATAACCCCGGAACTCTTTTGAGACCCGGAGGTATTGTTATTGATAATAATGAGACTTCGGCAAATATTAGATTAGGAAGTACTCAGGACGTTTACTTTTATTATTTTAATGCATTTGCGGTAGATATTATTGAGCCTCATATTGTACTAACGAAAATTGTTAAAAATTCAGCAGGAACGGATATTGGGGGGCAAAATGTAGTATTGGGGCAACAATTAAATTATGAAATTGGTATTAGAAACTCAGGGAATGATGATGCAAAATCTTTAACCATTAGAGATCAGTTGCCAATTAATATTATATTTAATTATCCGGGAGACTTAAACCCGCTTCCGGCTGGCGTAACGGTACAAAGTTATGATCCTGCAACCAGAAGTATTGTTTTTAAAGTAGATGATTCTGTTGTTAAAGCAAATACATTAAAAGAGACTGTCATAAGCTTTAAAGTTAAAGTTGTTCCGGATTGTAATTCCTTAAGTGAAGCATGTTCTAATAGTATTGATAACTCTGCATATGCCACTTATAAAGGAACTTTAAATCCTGATTTTCAAATTTCAGATGATCCGAGTGTCAATACAAATACAGGATGTATATTAACTCCAAAAGCGACTAACTTTTTAGTAGGTGTCGATGGTTGTAAGTATACAGCAAATGTTACTTTATGTAAAGACACAGTAGATTTAGTTGCTGCAAACGGATATACAAGTTATACCTGGTATAGTGACGAAGCGCGTACAAAACAAATAGGGACAGGACAAACACTTACGGTTAAAGATCCGGGAACTTATTATGTATACAATTTAGCTGCGGCACCTTGTAGATCAATTTATCAGGCTATTACAGTAACCAGATTTGGTGCTACAAATACAAACCCTGTAATTCCTTATGCAAAAGCTCCGTATAAAGGAGAGGTCTTAATTTGTCCAAATAATGGAAAAGAGTTACCTAATCTTTTCTTATGTGGTGCAAATGATTCCAGACTAATTGAAACGCATATCTCAGATGGTTCAACCCTTGTTTGGGAAAAATTAGATGAAGCAAGCTGTACAGCGCCAAGCAGTCCAAATTGTGCCAATGAAGGTACTTCTTGTTCTTGGACTCAGGTTGCAACGGGACCAAATTACCTGGCTAAAATTGCCGGGCAATACCGATTAACATTAAATTATGCCGGAGGTTGTTTTAACCGTTTTTATTTTAATGTTTTCACCAATTCATTAAGTCCTACAGAGAAACATACCGATATTATTTGTGGTAAAGCTGGTACGATTACAGTAGGAGGTGTTCCTGCCGGATATGAGTACAGTATTAATGGTACAACTTATCAGGCTAGTAATGTATTTAATGTTACTACTGCAGGCTTCTATACCGTTTATATAAGACTAGCAGGTGTAACAGGAAACACTTGTATTTTTACGGTTCCGAATATTCAAATCAGACAAAGGGACTTTAAGGTAGTACAAGAGGTAACACAGCCATTGTGTTATGGTGAAAAAGGTAAAATTAAAGTAGCCGTAAATGATGCTAATGCACAATATTATTATAAACTTTATAATAATGGAACATTATTGTCTAGTGTAGGACCTGTGCCAGATTCTGAATATACTTTTGATAATTTAAATACAGACCAGAATTATGTTGTAGAGATTACTACAGATGATGGTTGTAAAGATACCAAGTATATATACATGGGTAAGGTTTGGAACGAATATAAAGCAACAGTTGCTTTAGTAGAACCTCTTACTGCATGTAGTGACGGAAAAATCAGAATCACAACAGAAGGAGGTAATTCGCCTTATAATTATTTTATAAACAGCGATACTGTCTTTCAAACCAGTAATGAGTTTGTGGTAACAGCTCCGGGACTTTATACCATTAAAATTGTAGATAAAAACAACTGTACGATAACAAGAACTATTACAGTTCCTGATAATACAAAACCTGCTTATACTATTGATCATACCAATAGTAATTGTTATGATGGAAGCTCTAAGATAGAAGTAAAACTTACTGCCGGAGCAAACGGGTACACAATGGGGTATAGTATTAATGGAGGTGCTACTTTTCAGTCTAATCCTGTTTTTTCTAATTTACAGCCGGGAAGTTATGATGTAGTTGTCAGATACGGTATAGGAACGCCAATCAAGTATTGTACAGATCCTAAACAAAAAATAACAATTACAGGACCAACTTCTGCTATTTCAGCTTCTGCGGGAGTTGCCGCTTTGGCCGGATGTACATTACCTGACGGTAGCGGTGCAAACCAGGGAGGTAAACTGCGTATCAATAATGTTCAGGGAGGAACACCTGCTTATCAGTTTAGTTTTGATGGTGGTGTTACATGGCAGGCATCGAATGAAAAAGATGTTATGCCGGGTAATTTTATTTTACAGGTTAAAGACGCTTTAGGCTGTATATTCGAAATTCCTTATCAGATTACTTTAGATCCAAAACCTGCTGACCCAACGATCACTGTGGCTGATCCTGTTTTTGGCTGTAATGGTATGGCATCAACTACGGTTACGGTTACAAATCCGTCAAATAATTATACGTATGAGTACTATATTAATAATGTACCTAATACGCCAATTACAAATAATGTCTTTACAAATGTTCCTTCCGGAACACATACTATAAAGGTTAAATACAAAGTTACTACGGTACCTACTTACAGTAACTTGTTAAGAGAAGATTTTGGTAGAGGACCAGACACAACAACTCCGGGTATTCACCCTAATTATTGTTGGGAAAAACAAGATGCTGTAGAAGATTGCGGTATTGGAGGTTATATGCCAATTTTGCTTAATGATGGGGAATATGTTGTGACTCAGGCTCTGTTGCCACAGCACGTAGCTGGTTTTAACTGGAATCTGCCTAAAGATAATACGGCAGTTATTAACAATACACCACAAATAAAAGACGGAAGATTTTTAGCCGTTAATGTTGGAGGTGTGGTACCAATAGGTGGTGTTTTATACAAAAAAACGATTAATGATGTTATCCCAAATCAGGACATACAGGTATCACTTTATATGCTTAACTTATTAAGTAAAAATAATAATTTACCTTCTCCAAGATTAACGATACAACTTCAGAAAAATGGAACTGTTATAACGGGAGCCTCAAAAGATACACAAAGTATTCCTAGAGATGAGAAATGGCATAATACAACTGATCTTGGAAGTGGCCAGGTATTAACTTTAAATCCCGGAAATAATACTTCTCTTGACTTTGTTATCTTATCCTACAGTCAGGTTATTTCTGGTAATGATTTAGCGGTTGATGATATTTGGGTACGTCAGATTCCGGAGGTTTGTGGCGCTGAGAAAGAATTCCCAGTTGTTATTGGAAAAGATAAAGCATTTAAAGCTTCAATTGTAGGTCATAAAGACGTAACCTGTAATGGTGCTAATAATGGAGAAATTACATTATCTGCACAAAATTTTGATGCCACTTATGGTTTTGATTACTCTTTAGATAATGGTGCAACCTGGGTAAATTCTAAAACTTCACCGGTTACCGTTAAAAACTTGACGAGTAAAACGTATAATATTTTAATTCGTTATGATGATAAGGCGGGAACATGTAGTTTCCCATTCGATCAGCCAGTAGGTACTCCTGCTGCATTAACAATTACGGCAAGTGTTACAAAAACGGCTACTTGTACAAATGGAGCTACTATTACGGCTGTTGCAGGAGGAGGAACACCGGCATATCAATATGAATTAAGAGCAGCAAATGGTACTACAGTTATAACTGCATTCCAGAATTCTGGTGTATTTACAAATGTTCCTACTGGTACCTATACAGTGGTAACACGTGATGCATATGCATGTTCTTCAAGCGCCTCTGCACAGGTTAATGTTGTTGCACCAACAATGCCAACAGCATCTTTAGCAGCTACTAGTGACTATTGTGTTACCGGGACTAAAGGAGCAACTCTTGTGGTTACGGCTACAGGTACAGGAGCTCTAACGTATAGTTTAAATGGTGCACCTGCACAAACCAGCCATACATTTACAAATGTTGGAGCAGGAACACATACTATTACAGTTACAGACAGTAATAATTGTCCGATTTCTATAAACGGAATTGTAATTGCTCCTGAGTTAAAAGCAGCAGCCTCTATTACAAAAACATTGGATTGTACAACTCCAAATGCAACGATTAAAGTTGACATTACGGATGGTGTTGCTGCCTATACTTATAAAGTTAAAAAAGACGCAGGTGCTTATGGTGGCAGTGTAAATGTTACAGGTAATACTTTTAATTATCCTACGCCGACAGCCGGACTTTATACTTTTGAAATTACAGATTCTAAGGGATGTAAAGCTTATATAGATGCTACAATTAGTCCAATTACAAATCCAACAGTTACTGCTAATCCAACGCAAATTACTTGTAATGGTCTTAAAAATGGTAGTGTACAGTTAGTTGGAGCAGGAGGTTCAGGCGGATATGAGTACAATTTTAATAATTTAGGTTGGTCAACAACTTCATTATATTCTGGTTTAGATCCAAATATTAACTATTCTTATCAGGTAAGAGACAGTAAAGGATGTACTTCTCCTGTTGGAAATATTACATTAACACAGCCAACCGCTGTATCAGGAACTATTGGAGCTACTATTATTAAATGTGGCACACCAAGTACTGTACCGGCATTAGTTACAGTTACTGGTTCTGGTGGAACCGGTGCTTATACTTACAGTTTCAACGGAACGGCAAACTTTACAACAACAAATACTTACTCAACAACAGCTGCCGGAACAGTTACGGCATATGTTAGAGATGCAAATAACTGTCAGTTTGGGCCATTGTCAATTACAATTGGTGCTTTAGAACCAATTACAGATATCACTATTGTTGATAGCGGATATGATTGTTCTACGGTTCCGGCTGGTGGACGTGTAACTTTGACAGCGGTAAAAACAGGAAGTACAGCAAATATTATCTATCAGATTATTTCTGGTCCTGCAGGATTTAACCCTGCGACCAATACAACCGGAAACTTTTTATCACTGACTCCGGGAGATTATATCTTCCAGGCAACTGATACGGTTACTAATTGTTCATTCACAAAAGGACATACCATTAAAGCAACGTCAGATATTATTACAGGTGGTTCAGTACTTACAAGTATTCAATGTTTTGGTTCTACCGGAACTATTGAATTTACAGTAAATGGTGTTAAGGCAAACGGATATGATTATGTTATTAAAAACGCTGCCAATACAATCATTCAGCAAGCAACTGGTGTAAGTGCAGCTACAACTACCGTTGCAGTTCCTACTGCTCAGCCTGTAGGAGCGTATACGATTACTGCAACAGACAGATTAACGAAATGTCAGTCTTCTTATACAGTAACTTTAACGCAGTCAGCTGCAGCTGTTGATGTTACTGCTGTAGCCACTACAGTAAATTGTAACAAATTTACAGCTGAGATTACAGCAACCGGAACAGGAGGGACACCAAATTATACCTATGCAGTAGCAAGACAAGGTGCTGCAGTTCCTACAGTTTATGCTTCCAATAATGTTTTAACAGTTAATACTGTTAACGGAACAGTATTAAACTGGGTGGTTTATATAAAAGATGCGAATGGTTGTTTGGATAATTTCCCTATAAAAATTGATGTTGATGCTAAACCGGTTATTACAGGTGTGGTGGTTGACAATCAATGTCAGACAGGATCAGTTGCAAGTTTTACCATTACAGCTACTGCTACGGGATTAGTACCTTTAACGTATAGTATTGATGGAACTAATTTCCAGACTAGCAATACTTTTACAGTAAGTGCTGGATCTTATACCGTAACGGTAAAAGATAAAAATGGTTGTACAACAGCTGCTGCAGTTCCTGTAGTGGTGTATGCTAAAGTTGGTGCCTTAGCAGAGGTTACTAAAGAATTAGATTGTAGTGCAACTCCAAATGCAACAATTAAAGTTGATATTAGTGGAGGAAAAACTCCATATACTTATACTGTAGCGAAAGGCACAGGAACTCCTGGTGGAGTTATTAATGTTACCGGAACATCGTTTACAATTTCTGTTGCTTCTGCTAATGCTGATAAATATACATTTGCAATTACAGATGCAAACGGATGTTCTACGACAACATCTGCGACTGTTGCTCCTATTGCACCTCCAACAGTAACTGCTGTAAAAGTAGATGCTTCATGTAACGCTTCTGCAACAGGTACAGTTCAATTAACAGGTGCTAATGGTTCAGGTGGATATACCTATAGTAAAGACAATGTTACTTATACAGCGACTTCATTATTTGAAAATCTGTTAGCGGGTAACTACACTTTCTATGTAAAAGACAGTAAAGGATGTACCGGAAGTGTTAATGTTACAATAGGTGAACCTGCAAAATTAACAGCAGGTGCTACTGCTACTAACTTTACTTGTAGTGTTACCAATACGAAACAATCTGCGACTGTTACCATTACAGCAACAGATGGTACAGCTCCTTATACGTACAGTTTTAACGGAAGTGGATATACTGCCGCAAATACGTTAACAGTAAACGATAACGGTGCAGATCAAATCATTAGCTATTCTGTTAAAGATGCTAAAGGATGTACCACTGCGGTTCAGCAAATTACCATTAAGAAATTAGATCCTCCTGTTATTGTTTCAATATCAGGTAGTGCAATTCTATGCTCACCATCTACCAGTACTACCAGTACTGTAACTGTTACAACAACAAATGGAGTAGGGACTTTAGCTTATGTTATTACAGCACCAGCTTCTGCAACTTCAAACGTAACAGGTGCAACGACTGGAGTATTTACAGGATTAGTGGCAGACACTTATACTTTTAAAGTAACAGATGCAAACGGATGTTTTGCTATTCAGTCTTATACAGTACTTCCATTAACTCCAATTGCAGTTGCTGAATCAAAATTAAGCGATGTTTTATGTAATGGAGGAAATACGGGTTCTGCAAAATTCAGTATTTCCGGATTTAGTGCTACAGGAAATTATACCGTAGCAGTAACGTCTACTCCTGCAGGATTACCTTATACAACTTCAACAGTTGGAGATGTGATTACCCTAAACGGATTAGTTATGGGAAGTTATACTTTGACAGTTCAGGACAAAACAACAAATTGTTCGGCCGGAAAAACGGTAAACATTTCACAGCCGGCACAGCCATTAAATGCAACAATTGCAATTGTAAATGCTAATTGTAATGTTCCAAATGCAAAAGTAACAGTTACTGCTACAGGAGGAACTGCCGTTTACAGATATGCATTTGTACCAGACGGGACTCCTGTAACGGCTTATACAAACAGTAATGTTGCTTATCTTGATCCTGCGACTGCAGATTGGGATGTTCATGTTATTGATGCAAATGGCTGTACAGTACAAAAAGATATTACAATTATTAAAGATGCAACGCCAACCGTTACTGCTTCGGCAACCGGAGAATGTTTTGGTGATGGAACTGCATTTGTAATTACAGCTACTCCGGGTGCTGGTACTATTGCTCCGGTAAAATACAGTATTAATAATGGAGCTTCTTTCCAAACAGGAAATACATTTACGGTTACAACTCCGGGTAATTATACAGTAATTATTGAGGATGCTAATGGTTGTAGAGCTTCAAGTACAGCTGTTACAGTTTTTGATAAATTAACTTTATCTGCTAAACTAGATAAAGATATTACTTGTAAAGCTCCTACAGCAGCCCGAATAACTTTGACTGCTACCAATGGGAACAATGCT
The DNA here is from genome assembly GCF_903469665.1 of Flavobacterium sp. UGB4466. Lineage (GTDB taxonomy): Bacteria > Bacteroidota > Bacteroidia > Flavobacteriales > Flavobacteriaceae > Flavobacterium > Flavobacterium lipolyticum. Next base: position 45,354 of record NZ_CAGKLC010000003.1, read on the forward strand.
TTATATACTTATACAAGTTCTCCTGCTACAGGAACTTTTACAGGAAATGTTTTCGAAACAAATACACCTGGATCATATACTTTTACAGTAACAGATGCCAATGGTTGTACCGCAACTACAACGGCACCAATTGTGGTGAATCCAACAGTTGATCCGGTAATTACTAATTTGAGTACTACACCACTTTTATGTCATGGTGATTCAAATGGTGCTATTGTAATTACAATTGATAATACAAAAGGTTTAGCTCCATTTGTTTATAAGGTTGTAAATAACACAACAGGTAAGGATTATGGTACTCAGACTTCAGGTCTAACAGCCGGAGATTATACGGTAACAGTAACCGATGCAAAAGGATGTTTTGCTACTCAGAATATTACGATTGCTGAGCCAACTAAAATTGTTGTTGACTTTACGCCTACCTCAATTACATGTGATGCTTCTAATGGGGAATCTCTTGGTAAGATAACCATTAATTCGGTTAGTGGTGGAACTCCTGCCTATACTTATCATGTTACGGGAGTAAATGGTTATAACCAACAAATCAGCGGGCAGACAGGTGCTGCTGCTGTTTTTAGAGTGGTTGATTTTGGTTTATATCAGATTATTGTTACTGATGCAAACGGATGTTCTAATGTGATAAAAGACATATTGATTGCTTCACCACCAAAAGATTTAGATATTACCGTAACTCCTCCTCCTGCAGATTGTTCTTCATTGGGTTCTGCAGTTGTAGCAATTGGAGCGGGATCTACAAATATAACCGGTAATGGTCCTTTCCATTTTGCAGTTTATACTGGTCCGGGAATGGTGTATACTGCTCCTACAACTTTGCCTTGGTATGATGAAGATGGTTTCCAAAGTAAAAAGACATCCATACCTAATTTATTACCAGGTGTTAAATATACCTTTATAGTACACGACCAGGGAACAGGCTGTTACTATTATGAAACAGCGGAATTTATGATTCCTACTAATTCAACATTAAAAGTTAATAATGTAGTAGAACAAAATATTACCTGTAAAGGAGCTAAAGATGGTAAAGTTTCATTTACGATTGATAGTACTTATCCGTCAGCGACAAATGTAACGTATGAAATTTTAAATTCACTAGGCCTAACTTCTGTGGTTCCTCCGGCGACAGGTTCCGGAACTATTGCAGCCAATGGAACTCTTACAGTTACTGATTTAGGTCCGCTTCCTTTTGGGAATTATATCATTGTGGTTAAAGAAACTGCAGGATCGACAAATGCAGGATGTAGTGTTGCCAGCAAAGAATTTAACATTACAGAATCTGCAATTGACTTGACAGTTACGGTTTCTGTTACTAAAAATGCAAATTGTAACGCTGCTTCAGGTGTTATAAGCGCTATCGGTCATGATGGTACAGCACCATATACCTATCAGTTATTATTGAGTACTGATCCGGTACCAACAGCGGCAACTGCAGGCTGGGCACCAGATAACACTTTTAACAGAGATGCGGGTGATTATATTGTTTATGTAAAAGATGCATACGGATGTATAAAACCAGCTTCTATTACATTAGTTAAAGATGCAGATCCAACAATCGTTGCTCCTGCTACACCTATTTGTTATGATGGTACTCCATTTACAATAACGTATAGCGGAACAGTTTCTAAAGCTCCTGCGATGTATAGTGTAAACGGAAGCGCTTTCCAGGCAACTCCAAGTTTTACATTTAATGCTGCCGGAACTTATAATCTGGTAATTCAGGATGCTAACGGTTGTACGGCTAATGTTGACTATATTGTATATCCTCAATTACAAATAAAAGCCGATGTTACTAAAGAACTGGATTGTACAACAAGTCCTGCTGCTCAAATTACATTAACAGCCAGTGGAGGAAATACAACTCCTGCTGCTTCGTATGTTTATACTTATTCATACAATGGCGGAGCATTTTTACCAACGACAAACGTACATTCAACAAGTGCATTGGGAGATTATATTTTTAGAGTAACGGATGCTAATAATACAACACTTTGTTATGCAGAGGTACCTTTCAAATTAGAAGCAATTCCTTCTCCAACAGTTACAACATCACATACAAATGTTAGTTGTAATGGTGGAGCTGATGGATCTATCACCGTAAATACAACTTCTGGTGTGGGACCATTTGAGTTCAGTTGGAATAATGGTACGATTTCATCTCCATTTCAACCTTCAAATATATTTAAAGGTTTATCGGCTGGTAATTATGTAATTACAGTTAGAGATGCTAAATTATGTCTTTATTTAACAGCTCCGGTTGTAATAACACAACCAGTAGCTCTTCATGCCGGTGCAGCTGTTAAAGATTATGCTTGTACAGGTAATGTTGCACAGCCAGCTGTGGTAACAGTAAATGTTACAGCAGGTACAGGAACAGCACCTTACAAATACAATTTTGATGGTTCTGCTAACTATTTTGACGCTAATACACTAACAGTATTAGACAATGGTGCTGCACAGACTATTAGCTATTATGTAAAAGATGCTAACGGATGTTTGTTTAATAGTACAGTAACGGTTAATCCATACCAAAAAATTACAGACCTAAACTTTGCGGGTGCTGCAATTACTTGTAACGCTCCTGCGACAAGTATTACAGTTACTGTAGCGGGTGGATATGCGATTACGAAATATGAAATCGTTTCACCAACTGCAAACGCAGTTGATAACGGAACGGTGAATGTTTTCAATGGTTTATTACCAGGTACCTATGTTTTCAAAGTAACAGATGCTAATGGATGTTCATTCCAGAAATCATTGACAATTAAACCAGTAACTAATATTACCGTTTCTGGTCAATTAATAAAAGATGTAAGTTGTAACGAAACAGCAGCTGTTGCTAACGGTTCTGTTGAGTTCACTGTAGGTAACTTTGCAGCAACTTATACATATTCTATTAACGGAGTTGCGGTTGCAGGAACACATACTAATCCTAAAGTTACCCTTACCAATTTAGCAGTAGGGAACTATAAAATAGATGTTGTTGATGTGGCTACAGGCTGTATTGCAACAGCAAATGAGGATGTTAGCGAACCGGCAACGCCATTATTATTAACACTGGATTATAATATCAATGCGAATTGTAATTTTGGTGCAAAAGTAAGTGTTATAGGTTCAGGAGGAACTCCTGGTTATACTTACGCTTACGCTGAGAGCCCAACAGCACCGGCACTGGGAGCTTATAAAGCGAGTCCAAGTGCAGTTTTAGATCCATCTAAAGTTTGGATTGCTTATGTAAGAGATGATAACGGATGTATTGCTCAGTTACCATTGACTATTGCGACAGATCCTCTGCCAACAATTGACCCAATTACGGGTGTTTGTTACGATGGTTCTCCTGTAAATGTTACTTTGGTAGGCCATGGTGTTGGTCCATTAACGTACAGTATTGGTAATGGATTTAAAACAAGTCCTGACTTTGTACTTAACGCACCGGGTTCATACACTTTCTACGTGAGAGATGCTAACGGTTGTGATGCTGCAATTCCATATGTTTATCAATTGGATCAGAAATTGTTATTAGACGCGGTACTTCAGGATTTAACCTGTGCGGCTCCTAATATGGCGACTGTTACATTAACAGCTACGCAAGGATCTACTTTGTATACTAACTATGAAGTTTCATTTAATGGAGGTGGTTTTACACCAACAACATCTCCATACACAACTAATATTGCAGGAACCTATACTTTTAGAGTTACAGATAGTAAAAACTGTCAGTCAGTTTCAAAACCAGTAGTCGTAAATCCTATTGTAATGCCTACTATTTCAACTACTCCATTTAATGTAAGTTGTAATTTAGGAAACGACGGAAGTATTACAATTACTGCTGGTAGCGGACTTGCTCCTTATGAATATAGTATTGATGGTACAAATTACCAGGCTTCTAATATTTTTGGAACATTAGGTCAGGGTACTTATACGGTATACGTAAGAGATGCTAAAAAATGTGTGGTTAGTGAGGTTGTTACAATTTCACAGCCGACTGTTTTAGGTGCTACTGCTGCAGTTACTCCATTTAGATGTAATTTAACTAATGCACCAGATGATGCTATAGTAACTTTAACGGCTACTAACGGTACTCCAGGATACAAATACAGTTTTGATAATGGTGTTACTTTTGGAGATGCTTCAACGTTAAATGTAAGCACTATAACGGCTAATAAAACAGTGTTTTACGTGGTAATTGATGCTAATGGATGTAGAGTTTCAGGAAATGTAACGGTGATCCCTTACACACCGCCTACTGATATGAATATTACAGCAACACCAATTTATTGTAATACAGCTGGAGGAGTTTCTACTGCTACCGTAAATACAGTAACAGGTGGTGTAGCTCCTTACCAATACGATATTGTTTCACCGGCAACGGCTGTTACTAACAATACAACCGGTATTTTCCCTGGATTGTTACCGGATACTTATCAAATTAAAGTTACAGATGCTAATGGTTGTAGTACAACAAAAGCGATCGTGATTAAAGAATCTGATAAGATTGAAGCGACTACTCAGTTGATAACTGATGTGTCATGTAATGGAGTAAGCACCGGTACAGCGTCATTTGTTGTAAGCGGTTATATTACTCCTGCTGATTATATCTATTCATTAGCACCACTTGCTGGTACAGCTACTAAAACGGGTGATGTTATAAGCTACACTGGTTTAGCTGCAGGTATTTATACGTTTACAGTAGTAGACAGGATATCTGGATGTCAGGATCAGGTGGTAAACTTTGAGATTAAGCAGCCATTGGCTTTAGATTTTACATCTACTGCTACCAATACAAATTGTAACGATAAAACGGCTGAAATAACTATTGCAGCAACCGGAGGTACTCCTGCTTATCGTTATGCTGTTGTTGTTTCAGGTGCAGCAGCTCCAACGGTTTTTGGAAACAATAATGTTATAGCTGTTGATACAAACAATGGTGCCAATAGAAATTGGGATATTTATGTACAAGACCTTAACGGATGTCCGGTAATGAAATCTCAAAATATTGTTGAAGATGTATTACCAACAACTCCGTCAGTGGCTCCATTTAGTCAATGTCCGGATCCATTAAACGGAATGTATACCTTTACGATTACTGGAGTTACAGGTGTAGCACCAATCGAATATAGTATTGGTAAAGGTTTCCAAAGTAGCCCAACATTCACCGTTAATGCTTCAGGTACTTATGATGTAACTGTAAAAGACGGAAACGGTTGTGAAGTAAAAACGACGGCAGTAGTGAATATTTTCCCAGCTCTGACTTTAGATGTGGAGATCACAGCTTTACCAGACTGTAACACTAACAATGGAGCTATTAAAGCTACAGTTTCTGGAGGTGCTAACCCTGCAACCCCTGCAAACTATAGCTATAGTTTAAATGGTAACTTTGGTCAGACATCCGGAGTATTTACCAATATCGCTCCTGGAAAACATACAATTACGGTAACGGATGTGGCTACAGGTTGTACTAGAACCGTTCAATTTGAAATCATACCTGCGACTCCAATTAAAGGATTTACTTTAGCACACACAGATGTTACTTGTAATACATTTACTAATGGAACGATCACTGCAACTATTGATGAAACAGGTGGAAATGACAACCCAATTTACTATTACAGTATCACAGCGGGACCAGTTCTTAGACCTAATCAGACTTCAAATGTGTTCACAGGATTGCCAAAAGGTCAATATACAGTAACCGTTACATCTGGAAGAGGTTGTAAAGATTTAGAAGATGTTGAAATTCTTGAGCCGACTCCAATTGTTGTTACGGATTTTGTATTTACTCAATTTGGTTGTACAGCAGGAACAAACACAAATACAAATGCGACAATTACAGTAAACAAAGTAGACGGAGGATCTGGTACGTATGTTTTATATCAATTCATGAAAAATGGAGTTGAAGTTCAAAATAGTACTTCAAATACTTATACCGTATTTGATCTTACAGGAGGAGATTATACTGTAAATGTTTATGATAGTAAAGGATGTGTTGGATCATCTACAGGATTAATGAAAATTTTGCCTTTTATTAGCTTAGACAATATTACGGTAACAATAGATAAAGAAATTACTTGTGTAAACAATGAGGACATTACTGTTACAGCTGCGGTTAGTGGTGGTACACCGACACCGACACAATTGTTATACAGCATTAGAGGAATAGGCGGAAGCACTTTTACAGCTAATAATACAACAGGAGTGTTCACAGCATTGCCAATTGGTAATTATTTAATTACTGTAGAAAATACAGATACAAAATGTATAATAGAGAAAGCGCATTATGTAGCTAATCCAAATACATTCGAAATTAAAGCTACTCCGGTAGTAGCTGAGGTTTGTTTTGGAACTGCTAATGGAAGTGTGAACCTAACTTTTGTTGATAATCAAAAACTTCCAAGCGATGATGCAGGTATATTTGATTACACGATTACAGGTCCTGTAAATGTTCCATTAACTCGTTCAGCAAATGCTGGTCCGGTTTCTATTACAGGTCTTCGTGCAGGTCAGTATACGGTAAACGCTACTTTAGTAGGCAAACCATATTGTTCAGTTTCAACTATTTTCTCAATAGGACAGCCTAGTGCGGCTTTAGTGGTAACAACAACAAAATCTGAAATCACTTGTGTGGCAGGTAATAATGATGGAGAAATTTCAGCTTCCGCAACAGGTGGTTGGGATACGAATTACCAATATGACTTAGTATTAAACGGAACAGTTATCGCAAATAACACCAACGGTAATTTTACCGGGTTATCAGCAGGTAATTACACCGTTATTGCTAAAGATGGAAAAGGATGTCAGGCATCAGCAACACAATCATTGAAGATCCCGGATCCAATTGTGGTTAGTGCAACAGCAACAGCTTCAGTATTACCATGTTTTGGAGACAGATCAGGTATCATTACAGTAAACCCTCCAACAGGTGGTCAGGGAAGTAACTATATGTACACCTTGAACATGTTGTCAGAGAATCCGGTGATTTCATCAGGTCCACAAAGTAACCCTGTGTTCACAGGCTTACCGGCAGGAACTTACAGTATTACAGTTACGGATGGATTTACTTGTTCTGCAACATCTGCAAATGTTGTGATTACAGAGCCAACAGAAGTAGTTCCAAGTTTAGTGCTGGCAACGACACAAACTTGTAATACACAATCAACACTTACGTTAAGTGCAACAGGAGGTTCTGGTCCATATACATACAGTACCGATCAGACTTTTACAACAACAACTGGTTCATTTGCAACTTCTCTTACCTTCGCGGTACCAGTGGGTAAATACCAATATTATGTGAAAGATGCTAAAGGTTGTGTGGCAAAAATTTCTAACGAAGTTAAAATCGATCCATTAGAGCCATTAGTAATAGATTTAGATGTTACCAATGCTGTAGTAAAATGTATGGGTGAAGCTACAGGAGTTATTGTAGCAAATGCAAAAGGCGGTTTAGGAAACTATATCTATACTTTAGAAAATAATACAGGTGTTGTGGTTAGACCGGCACAGCCTAGTGGCAGATTCGAAGATCTTCCAATAGGGACGTATGTTGTAAAAGTAGCTAGTGGTGATTGTCCTGCGACATCAGGAACTATCGAAATTAAACAGCCAGCTACAGCTATTCAGGCTACATTTACACCAACCAATGTTTCTTGTTTTGGAGAAAGTAACGGTCAGATTGTAGTTGCTGCAACAGGTGGTACAGGAATTATTAAATATGCAATATCACCGGATTTAGATCAGTTTGATGTTAAAAACACTTTTGATAAACTTGCACCGGGTAAATATACGGTTATAGCTCAGGATGAAAATGGTTGTTATGTTATCGATGAAATCGAAATCACTCAGCCAAAACCTTTAATCGTAACAGAACTTCCAAACTCTATGATTCCGGAAGTTTGTAAAGGAGATAAAGACGGTGCATTCAGTATCGAAGTTAAAGGAGGTACTGCACCATATAGCGTAAGTCTTGACAATAAAAACGGAACGTATACTCAAGGTACGGCAACTCAAATTATATTTGATTTTACTAATCTTTCAGGAGGAGTTCATACCGTTTACGTTAAGGATGCTCAGGGATGTGTGAATGAATTTGTAGAAAACATGCCTTTACCGGTTGTTCTTGATCCAACTACCGTAACCAATTACGATTGTGTGAACAACGCTCAAACGAATATGGTAACCGTAACAGTTGATGCTAGTAATACAGATCTTACACAAATAGATTATTCACTTGATAGTGATGTAGGTCCTTGGCAGGCAGCAAATATCTTTACCAATATTGCTCCTGGAACGCACTACATTGTAGCGAGACATACAAATGGATGTAAAGTGCCAACGGCAAGTTTTGAAATCAGAGCTTATGAGAAGTTAACACTTGCTGAGTCAACAGGAAAACCTGAAATGAACATCATTTCAGTTACTGCTGCCGGTGGAGCGCCAGCTTACGAGTACAGTTTCAACGGAGAGCCGTTTACTTCTTCTAGCAAATACAAAATCTACAAAACAGGAGATTATGTAGTAGTAGTAAGAGATCAAAACGGATGTACAGCAACAATTACAGTTCATGCAGTTTATGTGGATGTGTGTCTTGACAACTACTTTACTCCAAACGGAGATGGTGTTTATGATACGTGGGGGCCTGGTTGTACAAACATTTACAACAACCTTGAATTCTCAATCTTCGACAGATACGGTCGTGTAATTGCCAAATACCGTTACGGACAAAAATGGGACGGTAGATACAATGGTGCCGAATTACCATCAGGAGATTACTGGTATGTTCTTAAATTAAATGACGAGAAAGATGCACGTGAGTTTGTAGGACATTTCACTTTATACAGATAACAAAATAAGAGCCCCTAATGATGTTATCTAAAAAAATTATTACAATGAAAAAGTTTATTTTATCTTTAGTACTCATGGCTGTAACAACAAGTTACAGCCAAGAGTTAAACCTACCGGTTTTTACACAGTATTTAGCCGATAATCCTTTTGTTATCTCACCGGCCTTCGCTGGTATCGGTGATAACCTTAGAATTAGAGCCAATGGACTTACCCAATGGGTAGGGATAAAGGATGCGCCGGACAACCAGTCGCTTTATGCCGATTTTAGAGTTTTGGACCGTTCAGGAGTGGGTATCAATGTGTACAATGATAAGAATGGATATACGCGTCAGACTGGAGCTAAGATCTCCTTCGCGCACCACATTATTCTGGATTATTATTCAAAACAATACCTGTCTTTCGGACTTTCGTACAACTTTAATAGTTTCCGTATTGATATTGACGAATTCAATAACACCATTGAGCATCCTATTTTAGATCCAAGTGTAACCGACAATCGATATACCGCAAACAGCAACTTCGATGTAAGTGCTTTGTACCGTAACAAAGCATTCTATGTCAGTTTTAATGCGAACAACGTACTAAAGAAAAATACCAACAAATACAGAGGAGTAGAGCCTAGTTTACTTTCCAATTATCAGATATATACAGGATTTATTTTTAAAGACGGAGAAAACAGCCGTATCGAATACGAACCATCGCTTTACTACCAGTACTTCGCAAGTGATAAACGTTCTACAACCGATTTTAACTTCAAGTACAGACGTTACAACCGTTACGAGGATTATTACTGGATTGGAGTTTCGTATCGTTTTTTAAACGATCAGTTCCCAAAACCATTATCCGTTGGGCCAATGGTAGGTTTTATGAAATCTAAGTTCTACTTTGGGTATTCGTATCAGGTAATGTTTAACAATTTAGGCAATTACAACACAGGGACACACTCGGTAACTATTGGTTTCGATTTCTTGCAAGCCATTAGCAACTGTCCTTGTACACAAAGTCCGGTTCACGACTAAGCAAACATTTTTAGCGTTTTTAAAGTTAATTTGTTTTTTTTTCTAAATTATATCGTTTTCGCTGTTAGAGCGGGTTTATTTTTATATTTTTCAAATTTGTTGCAACCCTAAAAGTTCTATATTTGTTTTTCTATCAGAAAAAATTAAAAAATTATCAAATGAAAACTCTAAACGATTTCGACTTTAAAAATAAAAAAGCAATTATCCGTGTGGACTTTAATGTGCCATTGGATGAAAACTTTAATGTAACGGATGCTACGCGTATCGAAGCGGCAAAACCAACTATCGATGCAATTTTAGCGCAGGGAGGAAGTGTAATTTTAATGTCGCATTTAGGCAGACCAAAAGGAGCAGAAGATAAATATTCGTTAAAGCACATTTTAAAAACTGCTTCTGAAATATTGGGAGTTCAGGTAAAGTTTGCTGAAAACTGTATTGGAGAAGCAGCCAAGACTGCTGCTGCTAATTTACAGCTGGGAGAAGTTTTGTTGCTTGAAAATTTACGTTTTCACGCTGAGGAAGAAGCCGGAGATGTTGCTTTTGCAAAAGAGTTAGCATCATTGGGAGACATTTATGTAAACGATGCTTTTGGTACAGCACACAGAGCACACGCTTCAACCACAATTATTGCCCAGTTTTTTCCAACTGAAAAATGTTTTGGAACCTTATTGGCAAAAGAAATTGAAAGTTTAAATAAAGTACTTAAAAATAGCGAAAAACCGGTAACAGCAGTTCTTGGAGGTTCAAAAGTATCTTCAAAAATTACCGTTATCGAAAACATCTTAGACAAAGTAGATCACATGATCATCGGTGGCGGTATGACTTTTACATTCGTTAAAGCACTGGGGGGTAAAATCGGAGAATCTATTTGTGAAGATGACAAACAGGATTTAGCACTTGAAATTTTGAGATTAGCTAAAGAAAAGGGAGTTCAGGTTCACATTCCGGTTGATGTACTTGCAGCAGATAGTTTTTCTAATACTGCCAATACTCAGGTAGTAGAGGTAAACGCAATTCCTGACGGATGGCAAGGTCTTGATGCAGGTCCTAAATCTTTGGAAAACTTTAAAAAAGTAATTCTGGAGTCAAAAACAATCTTATGGAATGGTCCATTAGGAGTTTTCGAAATGGAGGCCTTTGCTAAAGGAACGATCGCTTTAGGTGATTATATTGCTGAAGCTACAGAAAATGGTGCCTTCTCATTAGTGGGTGGTGGAGATTCTGTTGCAGCAGTAAAACAGTTCGGTTTTGAAGATAAAATGAGTTATGTTTCTACCGGAGGTGGAGCTATGCTTGAAATGTTAGAAGGCAAAATTTTACCTGGAATCGCCGCGATTTTGGACTAAAAAATCACAATTAACATTTTTTTACATAGTTTTCTTCAATAAACTGTTTAAGTTTGTAAAACTAAGGTTTCTGTAATTTGTTGAATTATAGAATTTTAAAAAAATGTTATATGATTGTAAAAAAAATAGCAATAGTGGTTTCCGCTTTTTTTTCGATTTCTGTGGTCGCACAGAATGTGGCAAAAGCAGATGCTGAAATTAAACCGGTTGTAAAAATATCGTATTTAGATTCTGTTAAAAGTACCTTCAAAAAAAATGAACTGGCAACACGTGTTGACAGTCTTTGGATGAACGAATTAGTAAGTCTCGATATTTACGACGATTTAACAAAAGATATTCAAACCATTAACACAGATGTAACCGTTGATGAAGAACTGCCTACAGATTTGCTAAAACAGCGATTGCAGGCAATGAATGGGAAATCACCTTTTAATATTGAATACAATCAGGGATTAGAAAACATCATAAAGTCATTTCTTAAGAATCGTAAAAAATCGTTTTCACGATTAATGTCTTTATCAGAATATTACTTTCCAATTTTTGAAGACGCTTTTGCCAAACAAAATGTGCCTTTAGAAATTAAATATTTAGCCGTTGTAGAATCTGCTTTAAATCCTAAAGCAGTTTCTAAAATGGGCGCCACCGGACTTTGGCAATTCATGTACGGAACCGGTAAACAATACGCACTTAAAATAGATTCTTATATCGATGAACGCAGTGATCCGCTTAGAGCAACTGCCGCAGCATCAGAATATATGACTAAAATGTTCAGCATCTTTGGTGACTGGGAACTGGTTCTGGCCTCTTACAACTCAGGACCCGGAAATGTGACCAAGGCCATTCGCCGTTCCGGTGGAAAAACAAAATATTGGGACATTCGAAGCCATCTTCCAAAAGAAACTCAAGGTTACGTGCCCGCTTTTTTAGCCACCATGTACCTTTTTGAATACCATAAAGAACACGGAATTAATCCACAAAGAGCCGTTGTTAAAAATTTTGAAACCGATACTGTTCAGATCAAAAGCCAAATGTCATTCAAACAAATTGCTGATTTGTTAGACATGCCGCAATCTCAGATTCAGCTTTTAAATCCATCGTATAAACTAAACGTAGTTCCTTTTTATCAGGGAGAGGAGCATTATCTGCGTTTACCCAAAGAGAAAATTGCCACCTTTGTTTCAAACGAAGACAAGATTTATGCCTATGTGGCTTACCAATCGCAGAACAAAACCATTCCGGTTCAACTGGCGATGAGGACAGCCCCAAGAGCCAAATACATGGCGAAAGCCAAAGAAAAAGAAGAATCCTCTAAAGAAATTCAGTTTTACAAAGTTCGGAAAGGTGATAATCTGGGAGCAATTGCCGAAAAGTATAACGTAAGCATTGTAGATCTGAAGAAGTGGAACAATCTGAAATCAAACTCAGTGGCCTTTGGAAGAAATTTAAAAATTAAATCTGAAATAGAGGCAGTTGTTAAAAATCCTAAAGAAGCTAAAGCAACATTGGCAATAGATAAAAAATCAGAGGAAGCTATTGCTTCAGCAGATGATAAAGATAAAAATAATGCACAACCACAGGAGTATGTAGTAGCTGCCGGAGACAATTTAGGCAGCATTGCAAAGAAATTCGGTACGACTATTGCGGAGTTGAAAGAACTTAATAGTCTAACTTCAAATAATATTGGTTTAGGGAAAACATTAGTGATTTCTAAAGCAGTTCCTGAAATTGTAGAGGAGAATGCTGTAACAACCGCTATTGCGTCAAACAATTCAATTGATTCGTTTAAGAAAAAAGCAACGTCAAAAGCTTTGGGTGAAGACTATTATGTTAAAAAAGGAGATTCGTTGTATAGTATTTCTAAAAAATATCCAGGAGTGACTATTTCTGATATTAAAAAATGGAATAATATTAAAGACGGAGACATTAAACCCGGAATGAAACTTAAAATAAACGGATAATTCAAAATCTTATATAAATTTGGGTTTTATTTCATAACTTAAGAGAATGAATAAAACCCATTTTTTATTAGTACTACTTCCGCTGCTGTTCATTTCATGTTTTAAAAATGACAAGCAGACTGAAACTGTGTCTGGAAAAACCAATACCATTTCCGTCATTATAGACGATCAATTGTGGTATGGCGAAGTGGGCGACAGCATTCGAAATAAATTTGCCTCACCGGTTTTAGGACTTACACAGGAAGAACCCATATTTACCATCAATCAGTATCCGGCTCGTTTGCTGGAAGGTTTTGTTACCGACAGTCGTAGCATTATTGTGGTAAAAAAAGCCACCGCTGATAAGTTCGAAGTCACACACAGTGCCTCGCTGCCTCATAATACTTTTAGAATTTACGGAAAATCGGTAGATGATATCATTTGCAGTATCGAACTCAATTCCGCACAAATTATCAAAATAATCCGCGATACCGAGATCAAAAAAATTCAGGAGGACAACAGTAAATCCCTGTTGAATCCGGCCATTATAAAAAACAAGTTTCATATCGATCTTCAGATACCCGTTGGATATGAATACATGTTGCACAAAAAGAACTTTATCTGGCTTAAAAAAGACATCATTAGCGGAAATACCAGTCTGCTCATCTATCAAATTCCGATTCGCAGTTTTGAGAAAAGTTCAAATGTAGTAGACAACATTATCCGAATGCGGGATTCGGTTGGATATTATATCAAAGGGAAAGAACCCAAAACACGTATGATTACAGGAGAGGCTTATGCTCCCTATTTCTCGACGATTTCATTAGATGGAAAAAAAGCTTTTGAAACCAAAGGTACCTGGGAACTTAAGAATGATTTTATGGCCGGACCCTTTATTAACTATGCCATTGTCGACGAAATGTACAACCGAATTCTGGTAATCGAAGGATTTTGTTATTCCCCCTCCAACGAAGAACGTGATTTAATGCTGGATCTGGAAGCAATTATAAAATCGGTTAAAATTGATAAAAGGTAAATCCGTCGCTCCGAAAGAGCTTCAGCTAAAGCATAGTGCAACGCGCTATGAAGCATGTAAAAGTTTGTTTACGCCCTGAAAGGGCAAAAGCCCAATACCAAAATTATCAATTTGTAGCTTTTTATAGAAATACTGTTAAGTTTTTAGTAATGAGGTGACAAACTAATTTTTCTTAATTTTGTTTTACAACTAACATTAAAACAGAACATTATGAAAAATTTAATTGCAGTATTAGTACTAGTCATGTGTTTTGCCTCCTGTAAAAAAGAGGCCAAGACAGCAACTGAAACGGTCGGCTCTTCTGATAGTATTAAAAAAGAAGAACCAATAGCAGAACAGCCGGTTGATTCGGCTGCGCAAATGAAAGCCTGGCAGGAGTATGCAACCCCGGGGGCTCCTCATAAATTAATGGCCGATGAGGTTGGAACCTGGAATTGTGACATGACTTTCTGGTCTGAACCAAACGGGAAACCCGAAAAAGCCACTTCAACAGCAAACGTTAAAATGATTCTTGGAGGACGTTATCAGGAATCGAACTATCAGGGAACCATGATGGGACAAGCTTTTGAAGGTAAAAGTACATTAGCTTATAACAATGCCAGTAAAGAATACACCACCACTTTTATCGACAATATGGGAACCGGTATGCTGGTGGCCATGGGTAAGTACGATGAAAGCACCAAAAGTATGGAGCTAAAAGGAGATATGATTAATCCCGTAAACGGTAAAAAGACCCCCTACAGAGAAATTTATACCATTGTGGATGCTAAAACACGTAAAATGGAAATGTTTGATGTAAAAAATGGTGAAGAGTTCAAGAGCATGGAAATCATTATGAAGAAAAAATAAGATTCTCCTTCCATCATAAAGTATAAATCCCGATTGCAGTTTGTAATCGGGATTTATAGTTAAGAATATTTGGTATAATTTTGTTTTTAGTGTAAGTTAGAACCGTAAACAATAAGACAAAACAATAAACAAAGATCAAATGGAGCTAAAATGGAAAATAAAGCCTTTTGAGGCGTTAAATGTAAACGAGCTATACGATTTGCTCAAATTAAGAAGTGAGATCTTTGTAGTCGAGCAAAACTGCGTTTATTTAGATCTTGACGGTAAAGACAAGAAAGCATTACACCTGATTGGCGAGTACGATGGAAAAACAGTAGCGTATGTGCGTTTATTCGATGCGGGGATTAGTTTTGACAATGCTTCGATCGGACGTGTGGTGGTAGATGCCAATTACCGCGACCGAAAATGGGGACACGATCTGATGCGCGAAGCGATTGCGGCTATAAAATCAAATTTTGATAAAGATGCGATTACGATTGGAGCTCAATTGTATTTAAAGAAATTCTACGAAAGCCACGGATTCGTGCAAACCAGTGAAATGTATCTGGAAGATGATATTGAGCATATTGAAATGGTAAGAGGTTGACCAAAGACTCAAACTACCGATTATAGTAGTGGTATCTTTATCTTTTAAAATTCTATCAGGAGTATAAACCCTTATTTACTTACTTAAGTAGATAAGGGTTTTTTTTATGATTTAGATAACAGTTTCGAGTACTGGATTTATTTAATTTAGGTTTTGGTAGAGGTTTAGTAAAAAGAATAATAAATGAAAAGAAAAGTACTGGTGTTTGTGTTTTTAGTTTTTGGTGTCTTGAGCTTTGGGAACGGTAAAGGGATAAGTAGCAATGAAAATCAACGTATCGAAAATCTATCGAGTCTGGCAAAAATTTGGGGATTTCTAAAATACTACCACCCTAATGTCGCTAGAGGCAATTTCAATTGGGATGAGCAATTGATTATGATGATTCCAAAAGTGGAAGGGGCAAAGAACAGAGAAGATTTATCAAAAATCTATCTGGATTGGATTACAAGTTTGGGGGTTGTCAAAGAATGTAGATCATGTCAGAACATATCTGGAAAGAGTTATTTTGATAAAAACTTCGATCTTTCCTGGATGGATAATTTAGCTGTTTTTACACCAGAGCTTTCTCGAAAACTTAGATACATTGAAGAAAATAGAGCACAAAGTAATAGCTTCTATGTCACCAAAAGCCCAAGAGAAAATGTTGAAGTCAGAAACGAATCAAAATATAAAGATTTTGAATATCCGGAAAAAAATTATCGGTTACTAAGTTTGTTCAAATATTGGAATACCATTGAATATTTCTTTCCGTATAAATATTTAACGGATCAAAAATGGAGTACAGTTCTGGAGGAAATGATTCCAAGGTTTGAAAAAGTTAATAACGCAACTGAATATCAATTGGTGTTGCTTGAAACAGTTATTAAAATCGACGACACACATGCAAGTTTGTATACGAATAAGAATTTTGAGTTTTTTGGTAAAAAGTACATTCCGGCCTTCAGTAATGTGATAGAGAATAAAGTCGTTATTGTTGGGATTTACAATGATTCACTCGCGAGAATAAATGATATCAGAAAAGGTGATATTATTGAAGAAATTGACGGTAAGAATGCATTGGAAATAATGGCTGACCGAAAAAAATACGTAAACGGTTCAAATAGTAATACCAAAGCTAAGAATTATAACTACCAGTTGTTTAATGGTTCAACGGATTCAGTAAAAGTTAAAATAAGAAGAGATAATGATTTTGTATTAAAAACAGTAAAACGGTATAAAGGATCAGATTTAAAATCAAATTTGAGCCGCACCAAAGAAAAATTTAATCTGGATGCAAACGACATTGGATATATCAATTTGGCTAATATAGAAGTAAATGATCAGGAAGAAATTATGGATAAGCTGAAATCGACAAAAGCTTTAATCATAGATCTTAGAAACTACCCTCCATTGATGCCTTACAGAATCGCCAGAAGATTAAGTTTTGAAAGTAAGGAGTATGTGAAGTGTATAGCGCCAGATTTAAAATATCCGGGAAGATTTTTTTGGAAAAAATCTCTTGTGATAGAGCCATTAAAA
This sequence comes from Flavobacterium sp. UGB4466, assembly GCF_903469665.1. Lineage (GTDB taxonomy): Bacteria > Bacteroidota > Bacteroidia > Flavobacteriales > Flavobacteriaceae > Flavobacterium > Flavobacterium lipolyticum. Next base: position 62,498 of record NZ_CAGKLC010000003.1, read on the forward strand.
AAATCATATTATAGAGGAAAAGTAGTTTTGCTAGTTAATGAAGAGACCCAAAGCAGAGCAGAGTTTGTGACTATGCTTTTACAAGCGGGTGATAATGTTACTACTATTGGTAGCCAGACCGCAGCAGCGGATGGTGATGTGTCCCGACTTGAATTTTCTGGCTTTGTAACGGCTATAAGCGGACTAGGTGTTTTTTACCCCGATGGAACTGAGACACAAAGAAAAGGGGTCAAGATCGATATAGAGGTTCGTCCAACAGTTAAAGGAATTCAGGAAGGGAAAGATGAGGTTTTGGAAAAAGCAAAAGAATATTTAGTAACAGAAAAGAGCTAGAAGATTATTGTTTTTAAATCTTAGTAATCAAAAATTCAACACGACGATCTAGATTTTCACCTTTTCCCAGCGGGTATTTATTTCCGCAACCCTGATAAGTCATTCGGTTTTTGGAGATTTTTTTTGAGCTGAGGTAGTGAAAAACAGTTTTGGCACGGTTCCAGGAAAGTCTTCTTTCATTGGTGGCTCGGTCAATTCCGTCGGAGTAGATATCAGGGGTACAGCAAACATGACCTCTGATTTCGAATTTTAAACCCTTTTGTTTTTCTAAAATTGCGGCAACTTTATCTAATTCTTTTTTAGAATTTGGAGTAAGTTTTGAACTTCCAATATCAAACAAAATATTGTCTAAGAAGATCTTGTCACCAATTTTAAGTTTGTTAGGGAATGAGTTGTAAATTCCTTTACCAAAGCTGTTTTTCTTTACAGCAATTAAGTCAACCCGCCGATTTCGGGAACGGGTTTCGTGTAAATTTTCGATAGTGTCAGGCCTTAGAATCACACGGCCTTTGCCTTCTAAAATAACAATTTTGCCATGGTTGAAGCCCGCGCGAACCAAGAAGTTCTGAATGGTTGCCGCCCGATTGTTAGACAAACGAAAGTTGTATTCGTCGTTTCCGCGATCATCACAATAGCCATATATTTGTACCGACTCAACTTTAGAGGTGTCGATATTTTTAATAAAACGGTTTACAACTTCGGTTTGTTTTGGTGTAAGATCGAACTTGTCAAATTCGAAATAAATGGTTTCAATAGGTTTTTGCTGTGCCGATAAATTGTAAATAAGAAACAGAAATAGGGGTCTGTAAAGTTTCATTCTTTTACATTTTTAAAATCGTTTTATACTCGGTTTGGTTATTTAATACATTTACTGCTTTTTTAATTTCTGAATTATTTTTAATGTAATATTGATACAAGCCTTCCTGATACTGATATCTTTTAATCAGTTCTTCCAGTATCAGGTTTCTGATTTCCTTTTGATTTTTATCCAGTAAAGTACTTTCACTTTTTTCAAGAGCTGCCTGTAACTGTTGGTATTCTGTAGCAATAGTTTCGTCGATTTTTTCATTTTTGGCTGCAGCCATCATATTTTTTAACGCCACTTCTGATTCCGTGTCAAAACTAATTTTGTTGGTTTTCAGGAACTGCTTGAAACTACTGTAATCAGCATCAGTAAGGATTGGTGTTTTGTCTCCTAAGTTTGGATTCTTGTAATAGTACGTAGTAGCATAATCAAAGATCCCGTCATTTTTTAGCAAGGCCGTTGTAATCGGACTCATTTTAGTTTCGTCCAGTTCGATATCCGGTAAAACACCACCACCATCATAAACCGTTCTTCCTTTTCGGGTTTTAAAAGCATTAAAGTTTTTAGCATCCGTTTTTTGCGCTACACCATTTTTGTCTTTGTGAGCATAATCCAATGCCTGAATACAACGTCCGGAAGGCGTGTAATAACGGGAGATTGTCACTTTCAACTGAGTTCCGTAAGTTAAATCAACAGAGCGCTGTACCAAACCTTTTCCGAAACTGCGGCTTCCCAGAATCACGGCACGGTCTAAATCCTGTAAAGCTCCAGAAACAATTTCTGAGGCTGAAGCACTTCTGCCATTGACTAAAATGGCCAAAGGAATCGAAGTATCAACAGGTTCTTTAGTTGTTTTATAAATGTTGTTGTGCTTTTCGATTCTTGATTTTGTCGTTACAATAACCTCATTCTTCGGAACAAATAAATTACAAATATCAATAGCTTCATTGAGCAAACCACCCGGATTCCCTCTTAAATCAAGTACGATTTGTGTAGCGCCGTCCGCTTTCAGTTTTTCCAATGCATCTTTCACCTCATTGGATGCCTTTCTGCTAAAGTGCGCCAGAACAATATAGCCTGTTTTAGCATCGATCTTTCCAAAAAACGGAACCGACTTAATATCCACTTCGTCCAAAACCAGTTGAGTGGTGAAGGTTTGTCCTTGTCTGAGGTATTTGATGTTGATTTTCGTGTTTTTAGTTCCCTTCATTAATTGCGAAGCGTCATCTTTAAAGTCGGCGATCAAAACATCACCGATCTGAATGATCTCATCTCCGGCTTTCAGTCCGGCCTTGTCGGCAGGATAGTTTTTATAAGGTTCACGAACAATCAAACGGTCTTTTTTTCTTGAGATCAAAGCTCCAATTCCGGTATATTCTCCCGTATTGTTGATTTTAAAATTCACAACATCCTGTTCGTTAAAATAAACCGTATAAGGATCCAGACTGCTCAGCATGCTTTTAATGGCTTTGTCCATCAGGTCACCCGGGTTGGTCTCGTCAACATAATTTGTGTTTACCGCTTTAAACAGAGTCGTGAAAATTTCGATTTGTTTGGCAATTTCGAAAAAGTCGTCTTTGAAACTGGTTCCGATAAATAAAAACCCTGCAGCAACAGCAGGTATGATGAATTTCTTCTTGAAATAAGGATACATGATTATATTTTTTTTCTTTTAAATCTTTTTCTAATAAAGTAGACAAGTACGCAAAATACGATTATAAACGGCCATATACTAATGATCGAAATTAAAAAATCGGACAGGCTGAAAAATCCGGATTGAATAGCAGTCCATATTTTGGAACCATAAGAAATCTTAACGCCTTGTTTTTGAGCTATGGTTTTGTAAAATGATATCGTTACAGTACTTTCTGAAACGCGGCTTTCGAGATATTTCAATTGCCCTTCTTTGGCTTCAATTTCTTCACGAATAGCCGAAATCTGTTTTTCAATTTCCAGAATTTCACTAATCTTAGTGGCTTTTTGTAAAATCTCCAAATAGCGGGCTTCAAGTTTGCGTTTTGTGTTTAATCTTGAAGTTAAGTCAATGTATTGTTCGGTAACATTTTCTGCAGAAATCTCTTTTTGTTCAAAGTACGAAACACCCTTAGAAACCGCATTTATAAAAGAATCAAAGTTTGCACTGGGAACGCGAATCGTTAAGGTTCTGTAAATGTTGTCATATTCTTTGCCTTCAGAATCATTTTGAATGGAGGCTTTATTGGCAACAATCGCAGTTTGGATTTGTTTGAAAGTATCTTCTAAATCATTGGTTTCAAATCGAAGAGAAGCCTGTTTGATAATTTTTTGTGTAATCTCCGGAGCAGCAGGGTCATACTGTGCATCTGACGCTGGAGCGGATTCATTTTTTGGAGTAAGCTTGACAGCGCTAATCCTCATATTAGCAGAAGGTTCTTCATTTTTACTGCAACTCGAAAAGCCTAAAAAAAGCAAGAATAAAAAGAAAATATAGCGCATAATATTTCAAATTAAATTTAAAACTACAATTTTTTTATAATTTTTCGTATAATTTGATAAATAAAGTTGTCGTAAACGAATTACAATTCTGTTTTATTTTCAGAATCAGAGCTTTTGTTTACTTGCTGAAGGAATTTTTCAAACAGCTGAATGGTCTTGGTGTTGATTTCTTCATAAGGCAGTCTGTCTTTCGTTTGATAAAAAAACATCAAGGAGTAGGGCTGTGGAATGTTATCCAAAAGTAAATGTTTGTTGAGTCGGTACGTTTCTCTTAGAACGCGTTTGAAGTAATTTCGGTCTACGGCTTTTTTGAAGTATTTTTTAGAAACCGAAACGCCAATTTTGATTTTTTCTGGTGAATTTTCTTCCACCGGAGCATAAACCAAACGCAAAGGATATTTTGAAACCGATTTCCCTTCAGAAAACAGTAAACTTATTGTGGTTTTGCTCTTTAAGCGTTCATTTTTAGGGTAAGTGAAGTTCATTTAATTCAGAAAAAATTTGCAAATTTTAGGGCAAAGGTACAATAGCTGTTTTTATATGAAGTGATTTAATACAAATTCTTTGAACCAATTTGGAAAATCTTCTTCATTTATATGAAGTTTTAATGAATTACCATTGTTTATTTCAGCTATTAAAGTGAGTTTTTCGCCAGAATTATCAAATAAGAAGGTCTTGTTTGAAATTTCGATTGCGGGAAACAAATTGTTTAAAGTTCGTTTGTATCTGTTTTTTATAATTTCACTGTCAACGGCGTGTCCACCTTTTTGAACTCTGTTTTCAACACGAGAGATATTTACTTCCGGATCGTCTATACACACAAAATATAAGTATGAAGTATAGCCCAGAGCATTTGCTATACTAATATCTTCTAGTTTTGAAATATGGCTCATAACCGTTTCAAAGCAAAAGCTTTTATTTTCTTTAAGAAGTTTTTCTCTTAGAAAAGAGGAAATAAGTGAGCCTTCATAACTATTAGGATCTTTAGAAACTGATACTATAAAGTTTTCTTTTATCTCAAGAGATATTTGAAAACCTTTTTCATTGGCAGTATTTATTAGCGTTTTTGTGTTTTCTTTTTTGTAGAAATTTTGTAATTCTTTCTGAGAAGATTTTAGTTCATACGAATCTAAATCTATTAAGCCTTTAGTTCGCAAGATCTTTTCGAGGTAATCTGCATTTATAAAATAGCCCGTATTGTAATGTTTAGAAAATTCTTCAAAAAGAGTGCTTTTTCCAGATCCGTTCGGTCCGGCAAATATTCTCAGTCTTTTCTTTATTTCCTGCATAAAATCATTCCTTTTTTCAAACCTTTATCAGTATCTTTCTTTTGTTGAAGATTTCGAATGATCTTAATTTCTCCATTTGGGAGCCTTTCAATTATTTTTCTGTCTGATATTGATTTTATAGTTAGTCCCAAAGCTTTAGATTCTCTAATGGCATAACTTGAACTTCTCGAAGCAGATCTTATTAGAATATCTGTTTCATTAGCGCTAAGTTTTTCTTTATGTTGCTTTATTACAAAGCGGGCGATCTTATTTCTCATGACTTACTTAAAAAGAAGTTTATTGTCAAATTTACGATTTTTTTATCTGATTCTAAACAATTAAACAACGTGTAAGAACTCCATTTAATTCAGAAAAAATTTGCAAATTTTAGGGCAAAGGTACAATAGCACCAGAAAAACGGTTATTGTTTTCAATTTTTATACCGCTAAATATTTATTTATTACTTTTGGGCATTAATTTTTTAAGCATGCAAAAGATAATTTCGTACCCCATTTCCGTAATTTATTACTTGTGTTTTGGTTTTTGTCTGGCGGTATTTCACCCGATACAATGGTTCTGCCTGAATGTTTTTGGGTACCAGGCGCATAAAAAAAGCGTAGATTATCTGAATTTCTTCCTGTTAAGATGTACCAATCTGGTGGGAACAAGGTACACTGTTACCGGAGTAGCCGATATACCAAAGGGAGTTCCAATCATTTTTGTTGCAAATCACCAAAGTATGTACGATATCGTAACAATGATTTGGTACTTTAGACGATTTCATTGTAAATTTGTAAGTAAGAAAGAGTTAGGAAGCGGAATTCCGAGTGTGTCTTTTAATTTACGCCACGGAGGATCTGTCTTAATCGACCGAAAAGACCCTAAACAAGCGATTCCGGTAATCAAAGGCTTGTCTGAATATATCGAAAAAAATACCAGAGCTGCTGTAATTTTTCCTGAAGGAACAAGAAGTAAAACAGGAAAGCCCAAAGAATTTGCACAAAGCGGTTTAAAAATCTTATGTAAATATGCACCGTCTGCTTATGTAGTGCCGGTAAGTATCAATAATTCATGGAAAATGGTTCGTTTTGGAATGTTTCCGGTTGGATTAGGAAATCATTTAACCTTTACAGCACATAAAGCAATGGCCGTAAAAGATTATGATTTTGCCGATTTAATGGCTTTGACAGAAAAAGCGGTGGTAGAAGGAGTAAATGAGTATAAATAGATTTTTGTTGTAGTACAAACGAAAACTTAAATCCCAATCTTAAATAAGTAATGTCTATAAAAAACATTAGATTAGAAGTAATGCAGTTTTTGGAAAAAAACGTGGATAGCTTCGTTGAACAGTATTTAATTCCAGTGGAAAAAATTTGGCAGCCGTCAGACTTTTTGCCTAATTCTGAAGGAGAAAATTTCTTTGAGGAGGTAAAAGAGTTACGTGAAATTGCTAAAGAATTGCCTTATGATTTCTGGGTAACTTTAGTGGGGGATACCATCACTGAAGAAGCTTTGCCAACATATGAGTCATGGTTAATGGATGTAGAAGGAGTCAATCAGATAGAAAACGGTGGAAATGGCTGGTCGAAATGGATCAGACAATGGACCGGAGAAGAAAATCGCCACGGAGACCTTTTAAATAAATACTTGTATTTGTCCGGTCGTGTAAACATGCGTGAAATCGAAATGACTACTCAGCATTTAATCAACGACGGTTTTGATATTGGAACCGGATCTGATCCGTACAAAAACTTTGTGTACACCAGCTTCCAGGAATTGGCTACTTATGTGTCGCACAACAGAGTGGCACAAATGGCAAAGAAATTTGGTGATAACAAACTGTCTAAAATGTGTAAAATGATTGCAGGCGACGAAATGCGTCACCATCATGCTTACAGCGAGTTTGTTACCCGTATTTTTGCTGTTGATCCAAGTGAAATGATGTTGGCGTTTCAATACATGATGAAACAAAAAATCGTGATGCCGGCGCACTTTTTAAGAGAATCAGGTCAGAAAATAAGCAGTGCTTTTGAGCAGTTTTCAGATTCAGCACAACGTATAGGGGTGTACACCGCTAACGATTATGTTGATATTATGCAAAAGCTAATCAACAAATGGGAAATTGATAAAATTTCAAATTTGACAGACGAAGCAGAGAAAGCGCGTGATTACCTGATGAAATTACCAGCTCGTATGGCAAGAATTTCTGAAAGACTTGTAATTCCTGCAGAATCTCATATCTTTAAATGGGTTGAGCCTGCCAGATTGTAAAGTACAGATTTCTGATTTTAGAGTTTAGATTTGTAAAACTTTAAGCAGAATAGCTGAAAAACATATTGTTGATTGTTGAAGTTTCAAAGCTTTGACAATCAACAATTTTTATTTAAAGTACAAAATACCAGAGTAAATCTTTTTCACCTGCTTGAGGTGTATGACATTTACCGCAAACTATAAATACTATGAATAACTCCGAACTTATAAATAAAACGATTGCTTTTGTAAAAGAGAAATTAAACGATGCCGAAGGTGGGCACGATTGGTTTCATATTGAACGTGTTTATAAAAATGCACTTTTAATTGCCAAAGGAACTGACTGTGATCTTGCCATAGTGCAATTGGGAGCTTTGCTTCATGATATTGCCGACAGTAAATTCCACAATGGAGATGAGACCATTGGCCCTAAAACAGCTCGTTTATTTCTGGAATCAGAGAAAGTTGCAGAGGAAATAATTCAACATGTGGTAAACATCATCGAAAACATCTCCTATAAGGGCGGAAATTTTGAAAAGAGGTTTTCTTCTGTAGAATTAGATATCGTTCAGGATGCGGACCGTTTAGACGCAATTGGAGCCATTGGAGTAGCAAGAGCATTTAACTATGGCGGATTTAAAAACAGAACGCTTTATGATCCTGCAATTGCACCCGTAACCAATATGACAAAAGAGGAATACAAAAAGAATACGGCACCAACGATCAATCATTTTTATGAAAAGCTTTTGCTTTTGAAGGATAAGATGAATACCGAAACCGGTAAGCAAATTGCCGCAGAAAGACATCGTTTTATGGAAACATTCCTGGCACAGTTTTATGCGGAATGGGAGGGGGCTAAGTAGAGATTTTTTTCCGCCGAGACACACTAAGAAAACACAAAGCTTCACAAAGGATTTACAATCTTTGTGAAGCTTTGTGTTTATTTGGTGAAGCTTTGCGAAATAATTCACTCATGAACATCCGCAATTATGATCCCCACAGTCTTTTTTCTTCTTAGATTTCCAAAAGAACTTTTTGATGAGGTACCCAACGGCAATGAATAATATGATAAAAGCGATAATTTCCTGTACCATGATCGTTTATTTTAAAAGTTGATACGCTATTAATGCAACAAAATAGGCAAGACCACTCATCAGGACAAGCTGCATGGCAGGCCATTTCCAGGAATTGGTTTCCTTCTTGGTGATGGCGAGCGTACTGGCACATTGCATCGCAAAAGCATAAAAGAGCAATAATGAGATACCGGAGGCAAAATTAAATATTTTATGACCCGTTTCCGGATTGATCTCTTCCTGCATTTTACTTCTTATGGTAGATTCGTTATCCGTGTCTCCAACACTGTATATGGTTGCAAGAGTTCCCACGAACACTTCACGCGCGGCAAAGGAACTGATTAACGCAATTCCGATTTTCCAGTCGTAACCTAAAGGCGAAATAACAGGCTCTATGGCTCTTCCCATCAAACCGATATAGGAATTTTCCAGTTTTTGAGAAGCGACTTCATTTTCAAACTGAGTTTCGTCTAAAGTAGTATCTGCAAATCTCTCTTTTACAATAGTCTCGGCTTCATTAAAATCTTTTCCGGGACCATACGAAGCTAAAAACCATAAGATCACAGATATGGCTAAGATAATTTTACCGGCACCCACTACGAAAGCTTTTGTTTTCTCCACAACATTAATCGCAACGTTTTTGAACAGCGGCAATTTATAACTTGGCATTTCTACCACAAAATAGGTCTTCGAACTAATCTTCAGTATTTTGTCCAGGATATAAGAAGCAAGAATTGCAGTTGCAAAACCTAGTAAATACAATAACATCAAAGCTAATCCCTGCATGTTTAAGATTCCAAAAAGGCGTTCGTCCGGAATTACCAATGAAATAATGATCGTGTAAACAGGCAGTCTGGCCGAGCAGGTAGTAAAAGGAGTTACCAGAATTGTAATCAGTCGTTCTTTCCAGTTTTCGATATTTCGGGTAGCCATAATGGCCGGAATAGCACAGGCCGTTCCTGAAATTAAAGGCACGACACTCTTTCCGGACAAACCAAATTTTCGCATGATTTTATCCATCAAAAAGACCACACGGCTCATATAACCACTTTCTTCTAAAATCGAAATGAACAGAAACAGAAAGGCAATTTGTGGAATAAAAATGATCACACCGCCAATTCCCGGTACAATTCCCTGAGAAAGTAAGTCGGTGAGAATTCCGCTTGGCAGTTCTGCGGCAACCCAGCTGCTTAAGGAAGCAAAAGAGCTGTCTATGAAATCCATAGGAATAGTTGACCAACTGAAAATAGACTGGAAGATCAGAAATAAAATAGCCAGGAAAATGACATAACCCCAAACTTTATGGGTTAAAACACGATCCAGTTTCGCTCTGATATCCTTCGCCATTGAGGCATCTACTTTTAAACCTTCTTTTAAAACATCGTTTATAAACTGATATCGCTTGATCGTTTCTTTTTGCTGTAAGCGTTTTAGTTCCGAATGCGACTTGGTAAAAGTACTTCTGATTTCATTACGATCCAGGTTCGAAAAATTCACATCCTGCGTAATTACCAGCCAAAGTTTGTACAACAACTGATTCGGAAAAGCTTCCTGTAGTTTTTCAAAATACGCCTGATCAATAACTGATGCGTTCAGGCAAGGCTCGTGCGGAATATTTTTATACGAAACAATTAGTTCTTTCAGTTCTTCAATTCCCAAACCTTTTCGGGAACTTACCAAAGCAATTTTTGTTTTTAGTTTTTCCTCCAGATACGGAATATCCAAAGTAATACCCTTGCTTTCCATGCGGTCTGACATGTTAATGACCAGAATTGTCGGAATTTCAAGATCTTTAATTTGAGTGTAAATCAGTAAATTACGTTTCAGATTTTCGACATCTGTAACCACTACCGCTACATCCGGATATAATTTGTCGTTTTTGTTCAATAACAATTCGATAACCACACTTTCGTCCATAGAACTGGCATTCAGACTATAGGTTCCCGGCAAATCCAGAATGTTGGCTTTGATATTGTGTGGTAACTTACAGAAACCGATTTTTTTCTCAACGGTAATTCCGGGATAATTCCCAACCTGTTGATTTAATCCGGTTAGCTGATTGAAAACAGAAGTTTTTCCGGTATTCGGATTCCCAATAAGGGCGACGTTGATATTTTGAATGCTCATTACAAATTGGTTTTGATAAGTTCAACTTCAATTTCACGAGCAGTTTCAACGCGAATGGCTACATGTGAGCCATTAATGTCTAAATACAGGGGGTCGCCAAAAGGCGCAATTTGCAGTAATTCAACTAAGTTGCCCGGCAAACAACCCATTTCTAGTAGTTTTAGAGGAATAAGATCGATATCAAAATCTTTGATAATGGCTTTTTCGCCTTTTTTCAGAGTGTGGATAGTATTTTGCAAGCTTATTTAGATTGAATTTAGATTGCAAAAATAGGCAATTATTCTTTATTTCAAGGTATTTAACACTTGCGGAAATGCTAAATCTTTCTAAAAATAAGGGATTTTAGACTGAATTTAATGAATTTCGCGATTGTTCTTTTGAGGGACTACTCCTGGCACAGAAAATTAATGTCTTCTAAAAGACGTTTAATTTCTTCTTTATTTGTTCCGTCATAAAAACCACGAACACGTCTTTTTTGATCCACCAAAACAAAATTCTCGGTATGCACCATATCGTAAAGCTGATCAGGACGTCCGAGTTTTACAGCTAGATATGATTTTCGTGCCATCGTATAAATTTCTTTTTTATCGCCCGTAACCAGATTCCATTTACTGTCGACCACAGCATGTTTTATAGCATAGGCTTTCAGTACGGGAATACTGTCAACCTCAGGAAATACTGTATGAGAAAGCAGCATCACTTTCGGATTGCTTAAAACTGCTTTTTGAACATCCTCCAGATTGGTCGTCATTTTTGGGCAGATTGAACCGCAGGTGGTGAAAAAAAAGTCGGCCACATATATTTTTCCTTCGTAATTCTTCTGGGTAATAGTATCTCCGTTTTGATTCACAAACGAAAAATCGGCAATTGTATGGTATTTGCTTTTATATTGAACCGTGCTGTCTACCAGTTCCGGATTTACATCGGCAGGATTGTAAATAGGTAACGTTTTTTGCGGTTTTAAAGCCGAGTAAAATAAAGATATTGTAACGGTTGAAAATACAATAAGAACAATAAAGAATTTACGGTATTTGTATAGAAAAGATTTCATAAAAGCAATTTGGGTGCAAAAATACGAAAAGCACTTCTCAAAATCCTAAGAGCGCTTAGTTTTTAACAGGTTATAGGGAGTAAAAAAGGGCTGAAAGCCCAAAAGCACGAGCATGGCGCAACGCGCTATGTATGAATAATAATAATACCCAATGCCCTGTAAGGGCTAAAGCAGATTGACACCAATAAACAAATTTTTTATTTTTTGGTTTTCCGAATAGTCTTATTTACCAAATACAGTCCCGTTAAGGTTACGATGGTACCAATCGCGATCGCCTGCGTAAGGGTTTCTCCAAAGATGAACGAGCCTAAAATCATCGCAACAATTGGATTGATGTACACATAAATACTGCTGATCTCTGTTGGAAGATGCTGCAGCGAATAGATAAAAGCGATGAAAGTTAAAACCGACCCAATAAGAACCAGATAGGCAATAGACCACAAAGAAGGCAGTGGAATTTCGCTTAGGGGAATATTAACTCCTGCAGCTTCCGTAACTCCAAAAAGAAAAACACTGGAAATCAGCATTTGCAACCCTAAACTGAAATAGGGGTTAAAACTGGATGCTTGTTTCTTTGTTTCGAGTATTCCGAAAGCCCAGGTTATGGTAGAAGCCGTCATCAGTATAATTCCAAATTGAAAATCAGGTCGGAGAAAATCAGAGATATAGTCCATAAAAATAATACAGACCCCTCCAAAACTGATCAGGATGCCTATCAAAGCCATTTTGGCAATTTTTTGACCGTTAAAGAAGTTGATGATAATAATCCAGATCGGAAATAAAGCACTAATGATCGCTCCAAGTCCACTGCTCATGTATTTTACACCCCAGGTGCTTAAACCGTTGCTGCATACAAAATTCAAAAAGGACAAAATTAGGATCGTACGCCACTGTCTGCCTTTTGGCCAGGGCTGTTTTTTCAGAAGAAAATATCCGACATATAAAATTCCGCCTAAAAACTGACGAATGGTGGCCAGCTGTAAAGCAGGCATGTGTTTTACGCCTTCTTTAGAGGCCAGCCAGGTGGTTCCCCAAAAAAAACTTACCCAGCATAAAGCCAAAATCGGTAATCCGATAGCTTCAATTTTTCCTGAAACGGCATTTTGAATTTTTGCTTTCACTTTTATTTCAATTCGGTGTAACAAATATTCGAAAAAGTATTCTAATATAGAGTTAAAAACCGATGATAAAAACATGAAAATATTTGAGAAGATCTATTTTGATGTTATAATATTGGAGTTTTTACAATTATTTTAAAAAATTTAACATTACGTTCCGGATATTAGGAATACGTTTGTACAACCACCAAAACTTAAATATAAATGAAAAGACAATTTAGCAGACCTTTGTTCTGCGCCCTTTTTTCAGCAGTTTCATTTACAGCAGTCAATGCTCAGAATGCAACTTCCAAAGAACCAGGTATTAATGTTTCGTACATGAATCCTAAAATCAGTGCCGGTCAGGACTTTTTCCAATATGTAAACGGAACCTGGCTTGACAAAACTCAAATTCCTAATGATCGTACCACATGGGGAAGTTTCAATGAGTTGATCAAAAAAACAGATAAAGACGCGATGTCTATTCTGAAAGAGGCTTCTAAAAATCCAAAGTACAAATCAGATACTGACCAGGGTAAAGCCGTAAACTTGTTTTCAACAATTTTAGATACAGTTGGGAGAAACAAAGCGGGCATAAAACCGCTGCAGCCTTACTTTAAAAAAATTGATGCGATTAAAAATGTTGCTGATCTTCAAAAATACCTGACTGAAATCGGACAGGAAGGGAATAGCGTATTTTTTGGAATTTATATTGGAGCCGATGAGAAAAATAGTTCTAAAAACTCCGTAATGCTTTATCCAAACAGATTAGGATTGCCGGATCAGGATTATTATATCTCTGAGGATAAAGATTCTAAAGAGAAGCGTTCAAAATATGTACTTCATTTGGCGAGAGTGATGCAGTTTACTGGCGAATCGCCGGAAAAAGCAAAGCAAAGTGCTGCCGGAATTTTAGCCTTAGAAACACAATTGTCAAAACCAAGACTGAATCGTGTAGAAAGCAGAGACAGTCGTTTGCAATACAATCCAATGACCGTTGCTGAACTTCAAAAATTAACGCCTGCTATTAATTGGGATGCTTATCTCTCAAGTCTTGGTTTGGCAAAATTGCAGAGTATAGTAGTGACGGAGCCTAAATACATGAAAGCTTTACAAACTGTTTTTACAGAGAATAAAGTAGCACTTTGGAAAGAATACCTGAAATGGGATTTGCTTAACTCTTATTCAAGTGAGTTGTCAACAGATTTGGAGACGGCTAATTTTGATTTTTACAGCAAGACCTTAAGAGGTGCGATCAAACAATTGCCACGTGAAGAAAAAGCATTGCAGGTGGTAAATTCAAGTGTTGGTGAAGCATTGGGTAAGTTATATGTAGAGAAAGTGTTTCCTGCTGAAGCAAAAGCAAAAGCGGTAGACATGATTCATAACGTAATTCAGGCATACAAAACCCGTATTAATAATTTGACCTGGATGTCTGCGGCTACAAAGATAAAAGCGATTGAAAAACTGGATAAACTTACTGTAAAAGTAGGGTATCCGGATAAATGGAAAGACTACTCGGCCCTTGAAATTAAAGGTGTAGCTGAGGGAGGAAGTTATTTCGAGAATATGGTAAATCTGTCTAAGTGGAATTTCAAAAAAGGAATCGACAAATTATACAAACCAGTTGATAAAACCGAGTGGGGAATGTCGCCACAGACTGTAAATGCTTATTTCAATCCATCGTACAACGAGATTGTATTCCCGGCAGCAATTTTACAGCCTCCGTTCTACAATTATCAGGCAGATGAAGCGGTGAACTACGGAGGTATCGGAGCGGTTATTGGTCATGAAATCTCTCATGGTTTTGATGATTCAGGCGCACGTTACAATGCCGAAGGAAACCTGGTAGACTGGTGGACACCGGAAGATTTAAAACAATTTACGGCACTTGGTACTGCTTTGGCAGATCAATACAGTGCTTTAGAGCCTTTACCGGGTATTCACGTTGATGGTAAATTTACGTTAGGCGAAAATATCGGTGATTTAGGTGGTATTAATGCTGCTTACGATGGTTTGCAGTTGTATTTAAAAGCGCATGGGAATCCGGGATTGATTGACGGATTTACTCCGGAGCAACGTTTCTTTATCTCATGGGCAACGGTGTGGAGAACCAAAACGAGAGACGAAGCCCTTAAAAATCAGGTAAAAACAGATCCGCATTCACCTGGAATGTACAGAGCTGTTGTTCCGGTTCAGAACGTAGATGCCTTTTACGATGCTTTCGGAATTAAAAAGGGAGACAAAATGTATGTTGATCCTGATAAAAGAGTAAAAATCTGGTAATAAATAAAACCATAGAAAACGACGCTAATTTAGCGTCGTTTTTGATTTCTGTAAAGATCTTTATCTGTTTTTTTCTCATGCAGATTTAGGAGATCTTTAATTTTAAGGATGTACTATAAAAATAAAGGAGTGTAAACCATCTAACTAATCATGGGTATAGAAGCAGGCCATAGTCTGAAGGCATTCCGGGAGTCAATTTTATGTGAAAAATTTAACATGACGTTTGGAATAATTAGAATATGTTTGTGTATATACTAAAAACTACAAATAAAAATGATCAAACAACTACGAAAACCAATGTTTTGTGTTGTTTCTGCAATGGTTACCATTACCGCAGTAAACGCACAAAGTGCAAAACCAAAAGAGCCCGGTATCAATCTGTCTAATATGAATACCAAAGTAAGTCCGAAAGAAGATTTCTTTAAGTATGTAAACGGGACCTGGTTAGACAAAACTGAAATTCCTGGTGATAGAAATTCCTGGGGAAGTTTCAATGAACTACGTCAGAAAACGGACAATGATGCACTTGCTATCTTAAAAGAAGCATCAAAAGATCCTAAGTACAAATCCAATACAGATCAGGGTAAAGCGATTGCTTTATTCAATACGATTTTAGATACTGTTGGACGCAATAAAAGAGGAGTTACACCGCTTCAGCCTTTCTTAAAAAAGATCGATGCCATTAAAAATGTAACAGATCTTCAAAACTTCTTTATCGAAATGCAGCCACAAGGCGGTATTGGTTTCTTTGGTGTTTTTGTTGGTGCTGATGCTAAAAACAGTAACAAAAACACGGTTAACTTAAGTCCGGGTGGTTTAGGATTATCGGACAAAGATTATTACAACGCTGATGATAAAGATTCAAAAGAAAAACGTGAGAAGTATGAAGTACACGTTGCCAGAATGTTACAGTTTATTGGTGAATCTCCTGCAAAAGCAAAAGAAAGTGCCAAGCAAATTCTGGCTTTAGAAATCGAATTGTCTGCTCCAAGATTAGATCGTGTAGAGCGCAGAGACCGTAGAAAACAGTACAATCCAACAGCAATTGCTGATTTAAAAAAGAACACGCCTTCTATCCAATGGGAAAAATATTTTACCGGAATTGGAATGGCAAAATTGGATAGTGTAAATGTGGCGCAACCGCGTTATATGATCGCTTTGGAAAAGACATTTTCGGAAAAGAAAGTAGAGGCCTGGAAAGAATACTTAAAATGGTCTTTATTAAACAGAACCGCTTCAACTTTGAGTACAGATATCGAAAATGCTAATTTTGATTTCTACGGAAAAACGTTGACAGGTGCTTTAAAACAACGTCCTCGTGAAGAAATGGCGTTACAGGTAATTAATACTGCTACCGGTGAAGCCTTAGGAAAATTGTATGTAGAGAAATTATTCCCTGCTGAAGCAAAAGACAAAGCAAAGAAAATGATTGCTAATGTAATGTTAGCTTACGAAAACAGAATTAATGCATTGCCTTGGATGTCACAACAAACCAAAGTAAAAGCCATTGAGAAATTGAAGAAACTAACCATTAAAATCGGATATCCTGATAAATGGAAAGACTATTCAGCATTAGAGCTTAAAAATGTAGGGGAAGGCGGAACCTATTTTGACAATATGAGAAGCATCTCAAAATGGGCTTATGCTGAGAACCTGGCTAAATTAGGAAAACCGGTTGATAAAACAGAATGGGGAATGTCTCCACAAACGGTAAATGCTTACTTCAACCCATCTTACAACGAGATTGTTTTCCCGGCAGCGATCCTTCAACCGCCTTTTTACAATTATCAAGCGGACGAAGCTGTGAACTACGGTGGAATTGGAGCAGTAATCGGACACGAGATTTCTCACGGATTTGATGATTCAGGAGCACGTTACAATGCTGACGGTAATCTTGTAGACTGGTGGACTCCGGAAGATTTAAAACAATTTACAGCTCTTGGAGCAGCCCTTGCAGCACAGTACAGCGCTTTAGAGCCTCTGCCTGGAATTCACGTAGATGGTAAATTTACTTTAGGTGAAAACATCGGAGACTTAGGTGGAATTAATGCAGCTTACGATGGATTGCAATTGTATTTGAAAGCCAATGGAAATCCGGGATTAATTGACGGATTTACGCCAGAGCAGCGTTTCTTTATTTCTTGGGCTACGGTATGGAGAACGAAATCTAGAGATGAGGCTATAAAAAGCCAGGTTAAAACAGATCCGCATTCACCTGGAATGTACAGAGCTGTAGTGCCAATTCAAAATGTTGATGCTTTTTACAAGGCTTTCGATATTAAAAAAGGAGACAAAATGTATATTGATCCTGATAAAAGAGTTAAAATCTGGTAACAGAAGATCCATAAAAAACGGCGCTAATTTTAGCGCCGTTTTTGTTTTTGTATTTATGAGATCGCAATAAATATATCTACTGCCGCATCTTCAGGATTTTGAGCCTGTTCCCCGTAAATTTCAAAATCTTCGGTATAAAGTCTGTCTAAATCCGAGTTCCAAATTTTCATCCATTCGTTAATCACAATACCATCGGCCAGATTGCCTTTGGCTGTAAACTTTTGGTAATGAACTCCGGAGATTGTTTTGGCAACCATTCCTTCCGGGATAATAGTTAGATTTTCTACTACACAGCCCAATATAGTGGTATAAGGACGTGTATAATCCTTCTCATAGTCCGTATAGATACAATAGATCGCATTACTAGTTTTATTGGGAATTTTTTGAAGAATTCCTTCTGACATAAATCGATTCCAAAGTGCCGGAATATCTGTTCCCGATTGGCCATTTTCGTTAGTCGTTCGTATTGAAATACCAATCACATTGAATTTTTGTTCCATCTTAGCTGTTTTTTGTTAAGCTGTAAAGGTAAAATGTTGCAATGACAACAGTATGTCAGCAGGAAACGATAATTTTACTTTAAATGGCTGTAAATATAGGTTTCAATTGCTTTTAGCTCTTCATCCGACATTGCCTGTGTTACCGGAAAATTAGTCTTCATAACAGCAAACTGACTCGGGTCAACAATAGGGTCGGCATTTCCTTTCAGGAAAGTAACAATGTCTCCGTTTTTGTCTTTGTATATTTTGGCTATTTCCTGAATACTTGGGCCAATTACTTTTTTGTCTGGCTGGTGGCAGGAGAAACAATTTCCCTGTCCTTCAAAAATTTGTTTTCCAAATTCTTCCGGAGTTTTGGCTTTTGCTGTTTCTCCTTCTGAATAGGCTTCCGTTGTAGTTTCAACTGGCGTTTCTGCAGTTTCTTTTTTACAGGATGCAAACGCTAAAACGGCTGATAAGAATAGTATTTTTTTCATATTATTTATTTAGTAAGACTGCTGCTTCTTTTGCAAAATAGGTTGTGATAATATTGGCACCTGCGCGCTTAATGCAATAAAGTTGCTCTAACATAATTTTGTCGTGATCAAGCCACCCTCTTTCTGCTGCGGCCTTTACCATAGCGTACTCACCAGATACTTGGTAAACAGCAACCGGTACCTGAACGGCATTTTTTACCTCACGAACAATGTCTAAATAAGCAATTCCCGGTTTTACCATAACGATATCTGCACCCTCTTCAACATCTAATAAAGCTTCACGAATTCCTTCAATTCGGTTGGCATAATCCATTTGGTACGTCTTCTTATCTTTTGGGATATTTTGAGAATCTACAGGAGCAGAATCTAATGCGTCACGAAATGGTCCGTAAAATGCCGAAGCATATTTGGCACTGTAGCTCATGATTCCCACATTGTGGTGTCCGTTTTCTTCCAATGCTTTTCTAATAGCTAAAACCCTTCCGTCCATCATATCACTTGGTGCAACAAAATCGGCTCCGGCTTCGGCGTGGCTTAAACTCATTCGGGTTAACGCATCAACCGTAGGATCATTCAGAAGCTGTCCGTTTTCTATAATTCCGTCATGACCATAAATTGAGTAAGGATCGAGAGCCACGTCCGGCATTACAATCATTTCAGGAACAGCATCTTTTATCGCGCGGATGGTTTGTTGCATCAAACCGTCTTTGTTCCAGGCTTCGACACCTTTGTTGTCTTTTAAATGATCGCTGATTTTTACGTAGATGTTCACCGCTTTAATGCCTAAATCCCAGGCTTCTTTTACTTCTTTAATGGTGTTGTCGAGAGAATGACGGTAAATTCCCGGCATAGACGGTATGGCTACTTTTACATCTTTTCCTTCAGTAACAAACATCGGAAGCATAAAATCCTGTGGACTTAAACTGGTTTCACGAACTAAAGAACGAATGGATTCATTGGTTCTTAAACGGCGGTTTCTTTGTAATGGGAACATAAAAATTTAGATTTTAGATTTTAGATTTTAGATTGCAACCCATTTCTTCGAAATATGATGGAGAATCCTACTTTCTAAAGTGTATTGTTTTTTGTTTTTTTGAAGATTGTGTTACTTTTTAATAAGTGGCACAAAGTTAAAGAAAAAGGAACAGAATTAGGCATTTAGCCTCCGGTGGAATCCGTTAATATTATCTAAAAATTTGTGGAATATGGCAGTTACATCTTCGTTCGTTAAGTTTTAAAAGCAATTGGTGATCTAAATTTAGAATTAACTTTCAGACTCTGGTTTTTTTGAATATTTACCTATAAATTTGTCTAATGAAGAAATTTCTCGCATTATGCTGTTGTTTACTGCTAACCAGCTGTTTTGAAATAACAGAAAGAATCAAACATCACGAGGATCAAAGTGGAGAATACACACTCATGGTTGACTTTTCGAAATCATGGTTTAAGACAAAATCGGCCATGTGGATGGAAGAGGTTGATGGTGTAAAAATCCCAAACGAACAGGAAATCACCAAAAAACTGGAAGATTTTAAAGTCAAAGCCTTAAAAATTGACGGTATTACCAATGTAACCACTAAAACTGATTTTAATCAGTATGTTTTTATTATCAAACTCAATTATGCCAATTTGAAAGCACTCAATGCTGTTGTTAATACGATAAACAATCAGAGCAATCAAGTTCATTTTAGCAGCAATACCAAAAGTTTTGAAAGGATCGCCTCTTATCCGGTTCCTGAAAAAGTAGTAAAAGATCCAAAGAAAAAGGAAGATCTGGAAGCGGCAAGTATTACAGCGATTTATACTTTTGATAAAGATGTTAAGGCCGTAGAGAATCCGAACAGCAGAATTTCACCAAACAAAAAGACCGTTTTCTTAAAACAAAGTATGTACAGCGTACTTAAAAAATCGGCCCTAATGAACAATACAATCCAATTAACCCCTTGATTTATGAAGCAATTTTACATTTTATTTTTAATATTGGCCACCCATTTGACTTTTGGACAGATCAATTCAAAATCCTACGATTATTTTGTGCAGTTTAACGGAGATCAGCTTTCGAAAAAAGTAAGCGTTGATCAAATATTAAATCATCCGTTAATTAGCAAATACAAAGAAGGTAAAGCCAGTCTCGATCTTAAGAAATATACCGCTCTTTTTAAGTTGGATCAAAAGATAACCGTTCATGGTAACTTCACAGACAGTATTCCGTATTATCAGGTGACACTTCCGATTAAAAACAAAGAAGCAGTGAAGCAGTTTTTAATTGAAGAGCATACAAAGAATAAAAACACGGATTCAGTTGAGGTTCCCGTAATTCAGGATTATGGCAAATACGCTGTTTTTACACCAAAATATCAAAAGACTTCATTTGTCTGGAACGATAATTATCTGGTGTTGATTGAATTGACTAAAAAATACAAGCCAAAATCATACGATTGGGAAGACAGAACGCAGGATTCTATTGCGATAGATGAACCTTATCAGGAAACTTCAACGGAAACAACAGCAGAACCTGCGCAATCGGCTGAAGAGGCTGCGGCGAGTGCTGCAAAAGAAACAGAAGAAGCTGTAGCGGTGTCTAATGCCGAATACGAGAAAGCAGAGGCCGATTTTAATCTTTTGCAGAAAGAACAGCAAAGTCTTTTTATCAAGTCATTGTTCGAAAATGGATTCATGGCTCCGGTTTCAGAGAAGGTAAACGCCGCGGCAGATATTTCGTCCTGGCTGAATTACAGTTCGGCGATGACCAGTTTAAATTCGGCTTATGGTCTTTTATCGAAATTCACCAGTTACAATAAGTTTTTACCCATGCAGAATAATGCGGCAAATATGGTAAAAGGAATTAATCTGGATTTTTATTTTGAGAATGACAACGCCCGTATTGAAGAAGTGATTGAATATGCTGAACCAATGGCGGCTATCGTGGGAAAAATGACGGACAGAAAAATCAACAAAAACATTTTTAATTATTTTCCGGATGAAAAACCTTTAGGATATATGTCTTATCATATCAATACGAAGGCGGCACTGGAAAAATTTCCAACGTTAGTGGCAGATTTATTTCAAAGTCAGTATTTAGTAAAAGAAGACTTGACGATTATTACGGATTTAATTTCGACGATCGTGGACGAAGAAGCTACAGCGACGCTTTTTGATGGTGATTTAAGTATGTTTTTGTATCATGTAAATGAAGTTGAGGTAACTAAGAAAATATATGGGTATGATGAAAATTATGAAGAGAAGATCACAGAGGAAAAAGTGAAGAAGAACATTCCGTTATTCTCTATGGTATTTACTTCAACCCATCCTACTTTTGGTGATAAGTTAATCCAATTAGGACTGCGCAAAAAATTCCTGGAACAAAAGGGAGATTTTTATGAAATTTTTGGAACGGAAGACTATGGAACTATTTTTATTAAAAAAGACAAAGATGTGGTTATGATAGCCAATACTTTAGATTATTTTAATGACGGAAAAGGAGTTTTTGTTAAGGAAGCAAAAAAGGAATTAAAGAAAAATTACATCTCCGGAAAGTTAAATTTTGCAAGGGCATCATTTGCTTATGAGAATTCTGGTAAAGCAAAAGGAAAAGATTCAGAAAAATTGAAACGATTGTCAGAGCAGTTTAGTGATATTGCCGTGCAGTCTCCTAAAAAACTGATCGATAACAAATTGAAATTTGAGTTGAAATTAAACGCTTTAAAATCAGATAAAAATATCATCTTGCAAACGTTGGACTTGGCAGAAGAATTGAGTAAATAATCTAAAGCTCACTATAAAATCAAAATCCCCGAAAGAGATCAAATCTTTTTCGGGGATTTTTTATTCTGATTTTAGAGGATTGATGCCTCATAAATTCCCTTAATGGATTTTTCAAGTTTTGTATTAAATTCATCGTCAGACTGGCCAAATGTTAATCCCTCAGAAAGTGCTCGCGAGAAGCTGGCAATCAATCCGTGATTTAGAGCCAGTTTTTGGTTGGCCTCTTCCTGCCCATAACCTCCGGACAATGCCACTACACGTACGACATGCGGATCAGACATTAATTCTTGGTAAAAATCATTTACGGTTGGAATCGAAAGTTTCAGCATTACTTTTACTTCTTTGTCCAGTAAATTAAGCTGCTTGATGATTTCTGCTTTTAGAATTTCTTCTGATTTTTCTTTGTCGATGCTATAAATATCAACCTCCGGTTCAATAATTGGAACAAGGCCTTTGTTAAATATTTGAAGTCCTACTGCAAATTGTTGTTCAACGACTTCGCGAATTCCCGTAGCATTGGCTTCTTTGATTACAGAACGCATCTTGGTTCCGAAAACATTGCGTTCTACAGCGCGAGTTAACAATTCGTTCAGATTAGAAATGGGTTTCATGAGTTGTACCCCGTTTGCGAGCTCAGCAAGACCTTTGTCTACTTTTAGAAAAGGAACGATATTTTTATGCTCCCACAAATAATCCGCAGTCCATTGCCCGTTGATTTTGCGGTCCATCGTATTTTCGAACAAAATAGCTCCCAGAATATATTCGCTGCTAAAGGCAGGACTTTTAATAATTCGGGTTCTCATTTCATGTACGAGGGTGTACATTTCTTCTTCGTTTGTATAACTGCTTTCCTGTACACCGTATTGTGCTAATGCTTTTGGTGTACTTCCGCCACTTTGATCTAATGCAGCAATAAATCCTTTTCCGGTCTGCATGCGGTTCAATTGTGTGGTATTCAATGCCTCTCTCTTTTTCATAATAATGATTTTAAGATAAATTACTTATGTTGAATCCGTTTGTTGTAACTCATTCGAACACATAGAAATATAGATTTTGCATCGATAAAAAAGAAATACACTTCATTTAAATACACATATCCGTCTATTTGAAAGAAATAGATTTCTTTTTTTGTTCTCTTTTTTAAACCTATAAAATCTATGTTTCTATGTGTTAAATCAATTTTTCGTATTATGCCGATGCAGTTTATGTTGAGTGTTTTTGCTGCCGTTTTTTCCGGACAATTTCAGAACGTATTAAAGTCCGGTTTTCTGATTTATTTTTTCGTAAACCTCTTTTACTTTTTTCGGAGGATCAAAACGATAGCCAATACTTAGCTTTAAAGTTGAAATATTGTCATTCAATAGGGCATCCGTATTGTTGTTCTGAATGAAATTAACCGTGTTTAAATTCACAAAACCGAAAAAACGATCCCTATTGTAGGCAAGCTTTAAATTAAAGTCTAATTCAAGCAAAGCAGAGGTTACTTTATCAATATTGTTAATTCCTGCACCAACTGCGATTCCTGCACCAATTAAAACGTGATCACTTATCACAAAATTATAAAAGTAGGAGGGGGCTAACGAAAAAACATAAATTTCGCCATCTGAAGAGTCTGGCGTATTGTTCAGATTGATATTGGTATAATAAAAGGAGAAAGTCGGAATGAAACTTCCGGAGCTTTTGGTCTGCCATTCGTTTTGGTTGACTAATGTTTTATACGAGAAATTATCATTAAAGATGTAAGATGTCGCTCCTCCAATTTTGGTGGTGCGCATATGCGGATAGGCGATCTGAAAGTTTTCATCACCGACATAAAATCCTTTTTGATTGATAAAAGTAAAAGATTGCATCCACTTTTTAAAATAAAAACGGGTGTTGAAACTGAACAGCTTGGAGCCTGAATTGTCTTTGTTTACAGTAAAAAATTTCGGTGCAAAGCCAAAACTGATGTCTATAAATTTGTAACTTAAACCGATCCCCAGTTGTTCTCGTCGATTGGGACTTAATTCAAAATATTTTTTTTCTCCTTCGGAATCAGAACCAATCTGAAAATTGTTTGATGTGTCTAAATAATAAACAGTGCTGGTGACTTTATCGTCATAAGACTTAAAATAAGGGTTGTGCGATGTATCATTTTGAGCAAAACACCCTAAAAAGCTAGCGAGGAATACGATATAAATCAGCTTTAAGTTCATTGGTTTAAAATTGCAATTATCTGGAATTTAACGAAGAGGAATTACTATTTTTTAATATGTCACCCCTTCGGGGTTTAAAAACTAAATCTACAAAAAAATATATAAATATGTCGTCCCGTTGGGACTCTGATATGTATTGGTTTAGATTTTTTTGAGGTATTGTGTTAGTTTTAGAATTCCATTATTTTTTACAGAGCTCCGAAGGAGCAGCATATCTATAGAATATGAGCATTAGATTTTTTAAGCTCCGGAGGAGCGATATATTTATTGCGGTATGTTTGTAATGATATATTATTCGTTGACATCGTCAAACAAATATTCGTTTTTAAAATCAACGTTAAACGATTTCAAAAAACCGATATATTCCTCTTTGAATGTTTTTGTTTTGTGATGTTCTTCTTGATTTTCAATGTATCGTATAACATTTGTCAAATGGGAATGACTGTACGAAAAGGCTCCAAAGCCGGTTTGCCATTCAAATTTTCCATTTACCCACTTGCTGTCATTTATGAATTTTGAAGAATTTGCTTTAATATCTCTTACTAAATCCGATATCGACTTATCTGGTTTTAATCCAATCAAGATATGAATATGATCCGGCATTCCGTTAATAGCAATTAGTTTTTGACCTTTATTGCTAATAATACCGGTCATGTATTTATAGAGTTCGTCTTTCCAATTTTTGGAAATCAGATTTTGCCGGCCTTTAACGGTGAAAACAATATGAATGTATAATTGAGAATAGGTGCTTGCCATACTAACAGATTTTTATAGATATCGTCCTTATGGGTTTAAAGACTAAATCTACAAAAATCTATTGACGGGATATTATTTTTTGAAAGAATTTTTTTATAAAAAAAAACAAATAGAGTCTAGTGTAATTCAACCCAGTCAACAGGGTTTTCCAATACCTGAATCAATTTTTCCTCAACACTTCCGGCTTCTGCATGATGATCGTAAACCCACTGCACATGTGGAGGTAAACTCATTAAAATGCTTTCAATTCTTCCGTTGGTTTTCAAACCAAACAAGGTGCCTTTATCATGAACTAAATTGAATTCGACATAACGACCACGGCGGATTTCCTGCCAATTTCTATTTTCGGCTGTGTATTCCAGATTTTTTCTTCTTTCTACAATCGGAACATAAGCTTCCAGGAAACTGTTCCCCACTTCGGTTACAAAACTGTACCAGTCTTCCATTGACATGGTTTCGGTTGCTTTGCAATAATCAAAAAACAAACCGCCAATACCTCGTGCTTCGTTTCGGTGAGCATTCCAAAAATAGGCATCACATTGTTTCTTATACTTAGGATAGAACTCCGGATTATGTTTGTCACAAGCCGTTTTACAGGTCTGATGAAAGTGAACAGCATCTTCTTCAAATAAATAGTAAGGAGTTAGATCCTGTCCGCCGCCAAACCACTGCTGAATTACTTTTCTTGGACCTGTACTGGACGAAGACGAAGTATCATACATTTCAAAGTAACGCCAGTTCGCATGAACTGTTGGAGCCATTGGGTTTTTAGGATGAAGAACCAGACTTAACCCGCAGGCAAAAAAATCGGCTTCGTCTACATTAAACATTTTCTGCATGGCCTCCGGCAGTTTTCCGTGAACGGCCGAAATATTGACACCGCCCTTTTCGAAAACGGCTCCGTTCTCGATTACACGTGTTCTTCCACCGCCACCTTCGGGACGTTTCCAAAGATCTTCGCGGAATTTTGCAGTTCCGTCAACCGCTTCTAATCCGGCACAAATCTGATCTTGTAATTGTTGTATGTAAGCGTAAAATTTATCTTTCATGGGTATTGTATTCTGATTTGAGTAATCCAAAGTAAACAACATCCTCCAGTGTTCCGTCGCTGTTTTTGAATTCGTCTCTTAATATTCCTTCTTGTTTAAAATGATGTTTTAAAGCGATCTGCTGACTTGCCTTGTTGATTTTTGAGGTACAGATGAATACTTTATTCATGTTTAAAGTATTGAAGCAAAAATCTAAGGTTTCGGAAACCATTTTTGAAGTAATACCTTTTCCCTGATAATCCTCATCAATAAAATAGCCCAGTTCACATTTTGAAATGCGATTGTCAATGCTTTTGATGCACAAATAGCCAATTAAAGCATTGGTTTTGTTGTCTCTCGGATAGAAAAAGTATCCTTCTTTATGATTTTCTTTGTCTTGGTTAAAAGCAAGAAACTGCTTTGTTTTTTCGAGATCCGGACAGTAAGAAAGTGTGACAGGAAACGTTTTTTGAATGTGGTCTCTATTCTTTTCGATGAGGTGGTAAAATTCCTCAGGAAGAATATGGGCAATCGTATCTGTTTTCCAATCTGTAAAAACCATTAGGATCTGTTTTTGGCCGAAGCAATTTTAGTATTTATCCCGAAAGAGAAAACCTTACTTTCTTGTTGGATATATTCATAAATAGCCAAAGCTTTATCGATAAGATTATAATTTTCAGCCTTAGAAAGTTCGATTAAAATATCCCCGAATTGTTCTAAATGTTCCCAATCAAAATGAAGCTGCATTAATAATGCGATCAAATCTTCATTTTTTTGACGGGATAAAGTTTCAAAGTCTAGCCTGATTTCTTTCAGCTGATTTTCAATATTTTCTTTTTCCGTATTATTCAAAGGATAAGGAACAAAAACAAGTGATCGTAACGTCTTGAGGACGTTATCAATTCTTATTTTTTCTTCGTCTCTTAAACCTTTGTTCAGCATTTTTTAGTTTTTGGCCTCAGTCCCAGTTTTGGTCTCAGTTTTCAGTTTGCTGGTAGGCAGCTGAAAACTGAGACTGCGTACTGATAACTAGTTTCCGTATTCTTTAACCGCGTCAATAAACGCTTTAGCATGATCTACAGGGATATTTGGTAAAATCCCATGACCTAAATTTACGATATATTTGTCTTTTCCGAATTCGTCGATCATTTCGTGAACCATTTTTTTGATGGTTGGAATTGGAGAAAGTAATCTTGAAGGATCGAAATTACCTTGTAAAGTAATATTTCCACCTGATAAATAACGAGCATTTCTAGGAGTACAAGTCCAGTCTACACCAAGTGCTGAAGCTTTACTTTTACCCATTTCGCCTAAGGCAAACCAGCATCCTTTTCCGAACACAATAACAGGAGTAACTTCTGCCAACGCATCGATAATTTGGTTGATGTATTTCCAGGAGAATTCCTGATAGTCAACCGGAGAAAGCATTCCTCCCCAGGAATCAAAAATCTGAACGGCATTAACCCCCGCTTTTACTTTTTCTTTTAAGTATAAAATCGTCGTATCTGTAATTTTTTGTAATAAAGTGTGTGCTGCAACCGGGTTTGAAAAGCAAAATCCTTTAGCAGTATCAAAACTTTTAGAGCCTTTTCCTTCAACAGCATAACAAAAGATGGTCCAGGGTGAACCCGCGAAACCAATTAAGGGCACTTCGTCGTTCAGCATTTCTTTAGTCAGTTTAATGGCATCAAAGACATATCCTAAAGTTTCATTTACATCCGGCACAAAAACCTGATTTACCTGCTCCATTGTACGAATCGGATCCGGAATAATTGGACCTAAATTGTCTTTCAATTCTACATGAATACCCATTGCACGTGGAACCACTAGAATATCCGAGAATAAAATAGCAGCATCAGGAGCAATTCTGCGAATAGGCTGAACAGTAATTTCGGCAGCCAGTTCCGGAGTTTCACATCTGGTGAAAAAATCATATTTATCACGTAAAGCTCTAAATTCAGGTAAATATCTCCCAGCCTGACGCATCATCCAAACAGGTGGACGTTGAACGGTTTCTCCTTTTAGTGCTTTTAAAAATAGGTCGTTTTTTAACATTGTTTTTTTGCTTTAGGCTTTAAGCTTTAGGCTTTAAGCGATGTTTGTTTTTTATTTTTTGTGTTTGCTTGCAGCCTAGAGCTTAAAGCATACGGCGATTATTTATATTCTTGTAAAACATCTTCAATCACATCCTCAACGGTAGGCTGATCTGCAATAACGATATTTTTGGTAATTTTTTCTAGAGCTTCCGCAGTAGTTTCACCAATGCAAAAGCAGATTTCTTTTTTAATCGAATTCTCTTTCAGATAACTTTGTACACCTGATGGACTGAAAAACAGAATAGCATCAATAGGAGTCTTTATTTTCTGAGGGGTCAAAGAAGTATTATAAACCTGAATTTCATTGAATTTTAGCTCCGCTTCTTTTAAGGCTTTGGGTAAAGTTTCTCGGCGAAGATTTCCGCTGAAAAAAGTATAACTTTCACTGCGGTATATTAAAGTGATAATTTCGGCTAAATCGGCAGCATAACCAGTGTAAGCTACTACATTGAATCCGTTTTCTGATAAGAGGATCTTGGTTTTTAAGCCAACGCAAAATACATTTTTACTTTTCAGTTCTTCCGATTTGGGATGGGAGAGAACACTATGAACGGCATTCTGACTTGTAAAAATCAAATTATCGTTGAGGTCTTTTATTTCGAAAGGTTTATTTTCGGTTTGAATAAAATCGGCTTCAATAACTTCAAGATGAGCGGCTGTTAAGGCTTGTCTTTGCTCTGTTGAAAGCTTTTTTGTAGATACTATTTGAATTGATTTACTCATTATTTCTTCAAAGATTCTTTAATGGCTTGCATTAATTCTGTTCCGCCGTTGTTTAGAATTTCCTGAGCAGCAAAGAATCCCAGTTTTTTCCACTCTCCTATTTCAACAGTCTTGTTGATTTCCAGTTTTTGTTTTCCATCAACCGAAAGTAAAACACCCTGAAAGTGAAGTGTGTCCTCCTCTTCATTATAGCGAACCAAAGCTCCAATTGGCGCCGTACAGCCTCCTTCCAGAGTTCTTAAAAATTGACGTTCGATATAGGTGCAAATTTCAGTTTCAATATCGTTTAATTGTGATAGAGCTTCAAGGGCATAATTGTCGTTTTCCATGGCCACAACCACCATGGCCCCTTGTGCCGGTGCGGGAATCATCCAGTCCAGATCGATATAATTTTCCGGTTTTAAGTTGATACGCTCCAAACCAGCTGCAGCAAAAACTGCCCCGTCCCAGTTATTGTCCTGTAATTTTTGCATACGGGTATTAACATTTCCGCGTAAATCGACAACAGTATGATTGGGGTATTTGTTGAACCATTGCGCCTGACGACGTAAACTTCCGGTTGCGATTGTACTTGGATTGGCAAAATCAGGATTTCCTTTATGAACCAGAATATCAAGAACATTGGCTCTTTCTAAAACTGCTGCCTGAACAATACCTTTTGGTAAAGCTGTAGGTACATCCTTCATCGAGTGAACAGCAATATTTACATCACCATTAATCATAGCAACATCTAAGGTTTTGGTGAAGATTCCGGTGATGCCAAGTTCGTAAAGCGGTTTGTCAAGGATAATATCACCTGTAGATTTTACTGCAATAATTTCGGTTTTATAACCAAGATCGTTTAGTTTTTTCTCGACAGTGTGTGCTTGCCAAAGTGCCAATTCGCTATCGCGGGTTCCAATTCTGATTGTTTTTTCTGCCATTTTTATTTTTTAACCATTAAGATATTAAGGTTCATTAAGCTTTGTGTTGATTTTTTAAGGTAATGAAGCTGTTAATCTATTAGCCTTGTAAAATATTCATTTACAAGTGGTTTCATTGATTTTGTTATATTTAAAGTGTTGAAATTAATTAATAGTCCTTGAGGTCTCTGTAATAATTTCATATAAGTTAATAATTGTGCTTCGTGAATAGGTAATAGATTTTCTATTGCTTTTAGTTCAACAACTACACAATCATTAACAAGCAAATCTATTCTTAAATCAGATTCCAACTCAAGATTATAATATTCTATTTTAACACTTAGTTGTTGTTTAACATCATATCCGTTTTGCTCTAATTCATATTTGAGGCATTGCTCATAAATGCTCTCTAAAAGTCCCGGGCCTAAGGCTTTATGCACTTTTATAGCAAAACCGGTAATTTCATAAGCCAATTGAGTAACCTCCTTTTTTGTCATAGAACTTTTTGTTTGTAAACCATTATGATATTAAGTCATAGCTAGAATTAAAAACGCGAGATCCTTAATATTCTTTAGGTTATTTTTTTGCGTAAAAACTTAATTCTCTTAATGCCTTAATGGTAAAAACCTTAAGAGGCTTTTATTTTGAAGACCTTTTCGATCCATTCGATGCTTTCATCAACCATGGTATCGTCGTCTTTTAAGTGATTGGCAAAATGAGTAGTGATTTTCTGAATGATTCGGTTACTGATAATCTCAGCCTGTTCCTCATTGAAATCAGCAATTTTTCTGCTTTGAAAATCTAATTCCGAGTTTTTAATCGCGTTTAGTTTTTCTTTCAAAGCATTAATGGTAGGAGCAAATTTACGGCCTTTAGTCCAGGTTATAAATTCTTCTTTAACTTCCTCTATAATGGCTTCGGCAGCAGGGATATGCAGTTTTCTGTTTTCCAGCGTTTCATCTGTCAACTGTGATAAATAATCCATGTGAATCAAGGTCACACCTTCTAATTCCTCAACATTTTCATTAACGTTTTTCGGAATAGATAAATCCAGAATCAATAAAGGTTTTTTAAGATTCAAGATCGCTTTATCAACCGTTGGGTTTTGAGCCCCGGTTGCTACCACAACTACATCGGCTTTTTGAAGCTCAAGATGTAATTCGGAGTAATCCTTAACGATAAGATTCAGTTTTCCGGCTAATTTCTCTGCTTTGTCTTTCGTACGGTTGATTAAGGTGATGTGCTCGTTTTTAGTATGTTTTACTAAATTCTCGCAGGTATTTCTCCCTATTTTTCCGGTTCCGAAAAGCAGAATGTTCTTGTTTCCGATATCTTCTACATTTTTAATAATGTATTGTACCGACGCAAAAGAAACCGAAGTAGCTCCTGAACTGATTTCTGTTTCGTTCTTAATTTTTTTACTCGCCTGAATCACGGCGTTTACGAGTCTTTCCAAAAAAGCATTGGCTAGCCCCATTGATTTCGAATGGGTAAAACTGGTTTTGATTTGAGAGATAATTTCAAAATCACCTAAGATCTGACTGTCTAAGC
This sequence comes from Flavobacterium sp. UGB4466, assembly GCF_903469665.1. GTDB lineage: Bacteria > Bacteroidota > Bacteroidia > Flavobacteriales > Flavobacteriaceae > Flavobacterium > Flavobacterium lipolyticum. The sequence goes on from NZ_CAGKLC010000003.1 coordinate 93,589, forward strand.
CGGTTCCTACGCGAAACATATGATTGATCGCTTCCTGATTTTTATAAACGAATCCTACTTTCTGAAAAGCATCAACAGATCCGTTACTATTATCGCAAATTAACTTTATTAATTGAAAAGGATGTTCTGCAAAACCGTAGATCTCGGTTCTGTTGCAAGTCGAAGTGACAATTAAACTTTCTATTCCCTCTTTTTTAGCCTGTTCCAACAAATGTGTTTTGGCAACTGCATCCAGACTAAATTGACCTCTGACCTCAGCATCAGCTTTTTTATAACTCAGACCAACTGAATAAAAATAAAGGTGTTTCGGTACGTTATTGTTTTCCATAAATTCACTTTCATAAAAGTGCAACAAAATTATCATTATAGTGTTTAGAAAAATAACGCTAAAAGTACTTTTTGTATCGCTACATGTTTTTTTGTTTCTAAACAGCTGTTTTTATGCAAAAAGAAGTATTTTTGTAGCAAAATCAAGTTGTTAGAAAAGGTTTGTTTAGAGTGATTCTAAATAACATTTTGCATTTACGCTAATTTTTGTTTCAAAAAAATATCGCTATGAGTTCTCAGGAAATTATTAAAATCGAAGATGACTTTACGCTGATCCGTTTTCAAAACGACAGTTCAGAGCTCTTTTTGGGGCAGCACGAAGTAGGTAGTGGTCTGATACAGTTTCATTTCGGGATAAAAGGCAATGCTAAATTTTTGTTCAATCAGGGAACTTATGCTCTAGAATTGAAAGAAGAAAAATCGCTCCTTTTGTACAATCCACAAAAAGAATTACCATTGAATTTAGAACTTTCTCCAAATTCCTGGGTGATTTCGGTAATCGTATCGATCAAAAAATTTCACGCGTTGTTTTCTGCCGAAGCAGATTATATTACTTTTTTAAGTCCTGATAATAAGGACAAAAAATATTATAACGAAGGAAATATTAGTCCCTCTATGGCTATTGTGTTGAGTCAGCTGTTTCATTACAACCTGCATCCGTCCATAAAAAACCTTTATTACAAGGGAAAAGGATATGAATTACTGAGTTTGTATTTTAACCGAACCGAAGATCCAAATGCAGAACAATGTCCGTTTTTGATTGATGAAGATAATGTTTTGAAAATAAGAAGAGCCAAAGAAATTATCATTGCTAATATGGCTGAGCCACCAGGTTTGCAGGAACTGGCGGATGAGATTGGCCTGAATCTTAAGAAACTTAAAATGGGTTTTAAACAAATTTATGGCGATACGGTTTACGGATTCTTGTTTGATTACAAAATGGATTTCGCCCGAAAACTACTCGACAGTGGTTCTTATAACGTAAATGAGGTAGGGCTAAAAATTGGTTACAGTACAGGGAGTCATTTTATTGCGGCATTTAAAAAGAAGTTTGCTACAACTCCGAAAAAGTATTTGATGTCGATTAATGCAAATGTATAGAATTGAAAAATCATGAAAAGTTTAACATTTTTAATATTAGGTTTGGGATTCTTAGGTTGCGCAAATTTAAAAGATTCTTCTCTTAAAGAAATATTAGAAAATGCTCAACACGACATTGAAGTAGATTCAGTCAAATATTTTACCGCTGGCTTACCTTTTATCAAACCTGTTCTTGCGAAAGAAGTAACAGATAAAATGTCTGACGAATCTCTTAAATCTATTTATCGCAGCGATATAATATTAGACAGTATTCAAATTAAACAAAAATTGAGGAAAAATATTTATAATAAATATGGTTTATATGAAAGGAATTTGGGATGTATGATTGACAAACAAACTTCAATTTTATCAAAAGAATATAAAAAAATTACCAGTCATTATCTTAAAAAAAGAAATGGAAAAGATTGGAGGATAAAAATGGAAAAAGAACTAAATAGTACGAGTGAAAATTAAAGAACTATTTTTTTACATCAATTTTTTACATGAGAGAATAAATAAAAAGTAATAATTATCATATTTCTAAAAAACTGCAAGCGCTACTTTTGACGAAATTTTTTAAAACAAACATATTAAAAGCTTAAAGCTTAGAGCTTAAAGCCTAAAGCAAAAAAACATAATGAAAGGCGTATTATTAGTAAACTTAGGATCTCCGGAAAGCCCGGAACCAAAAGATGTAAAACCATACTTAGACGAATTTTTAATGGATAAATACGTGATCGATGTTCCGTATTTGTTAAGAGCTTTGTTGGTTCGTGGTATTATTTTAAGAAAAAGACCGGAAGAATCAGCACATGCTTATGCGAAAATATGGTGGGATGAAGGTTCTCCTTTGGTCGTGCTTTCTGAAAGAATGCAAAAAAAGGTTCAGCCTTTGGTAAATGTACCGGTTGCTTTAGCAATGCGTTACGGAAGTATGACCATCGAAAAAGGGCTTCAGGAATTACATGAAAAAGGTGTTACAGAGGTATTGCTTTTCCCTTTATACCCACAATACGCAATGGCTTCGACTTTGACTATTTTAGTTAAGGCAGAAGAAATTCGTAAAAAGAAATTTCCACAAATGACTTTTACTGATGTTCCTGCGTTTTACAATAAACCGGATTATATCAAGAATCTGGCCGATTCTATTCAGAAACATTTGGTTGGTTTTGATTACGATCATTTATTGTTCTCGTACCACGGAATCCCGGAACGTCATATTCGTAAAACCGATGTGACGAAGTCACACTGTAAAATTGACGGATCTTGTTGCAACACCCCTTCACCGGCGCATGATTTTTGCTACCGTCATCAATGTTATGAAACAACCAGGCAAGTCGTAAAGTTATTAGGACTTTCTGAAGATAAGTATAGCTTAACTTTTCAGTCACGTTTGGCGGGAGACAAATGGCTGGAGCCTTATACGGATGTTGAAATTGATAAGATGCCAGCAAAAGGAATCAAAAATTTAGCCGTTGTAACACCAGCTTTCGTTTCGGATTGTTTAGAAACTTTAGAGGAAATCGCTATGCGTGCCAAAGAAGATTTTGAAGCAAACGGAGGCGAAGAGTTTTTGGCAATACCTTGTTTGAATGACGACGACGAATGGTGCCAAACGGTAGGTAACTGGATTAACGATTGGGTTTCTAAATAAATTTATCGGTGGAGAACTTACCTGTTAATTACCATGAAACACTTCTTCTGCTAAAAGAAAGAATTAAATTGGCTCAGTATAAGAGTCTATCTTTAGTTAATACAGAGATGATTTTGATGTATTTAGACTTTGGAAAAGTGCTCTCTGAAAGGTCGAAATTGGGTTGGGGTGAAAGTATTGTGGATAACTTATCTAAAGACTTACAGATTGAATATTCTGGTGTTAAAGGATTCTCCTCGCGAAATTTAAGAAGAATGAAGCTTATTTATGAGGAGATAGAACGTAATTCAATTTGGACACAAGCTGTGGCTAAAATACCTTGGGGACATACAAATATTATATTTTCTAAATTGAAAGACTCTGAAAGGAGAAGTTTTTATCTGCAAAAATGTCTAGAAAGAGGATGGAGCAGAGCTGTTTTAGAAGAAGAAATACGATTTGACAGTTTTGCAAAAGCAAATGATTTTCAAAGCAATTTTTCTAGTACGATTGCTGAAAATAAATTAATTGACTATCGATTAGAATTTAAAGATGAGTATAATCTTTCCTTTTTAAATTTGGAGGATATTCATACAGAAAGAGAATTAGAGAATGCAATTGTGAATAACATTACAAGGACATTAGGACAGTTTGGAAATGATTTTGCTTTTATGGGAAAACAATTTAGACTGGAATTGGATGAAAAAGGAATATTTTATTGATATTCTTTTTTATCATCGAAAACTAAAGTCGATGATTGCAATTGAACTTAAAACGTCGGAATTTAAACCAGAACATAGTCAACAGTTAAATTGGTATTTACAATTGTTAGATAAAACAATTAAATATCCGGAAGACAATCAAAGTATTGGCATACTACTTTGTAAAACTAAAAGTAAGCTCACTGTAGAGTATGCTTTAGAGATGGCAAATAAACCAATTGGTGTGGCAACATATAATTATCGTCAATTACCTGAAAACATAGCGAAATATCTCCCGACGGAGCAAGAATTTGAAAAATTATTACAATCTAATACTGATGATAAATAATGGAATACTATAACTATTTAAAATCACTGCATCTTATTTTTGTGATTACCTGGTTTGCAGGACTATTTTACATTGTGCGTTTGTTTGTATATCAAATTGAAGCCAGTGAAAAACCATCTCCCGAGAAAGAAATTTTGCAGGCACAGTACAAAATAATGGCCTATCGTTTGTGGTACATTATTACATGGCCGTCAGCAGTATTGGCGAGTATTTTTGCTTTTTGGATGCTGCTTTTTACCGATTTAGGAAATGCCTGGCTTAAAATGCCCTGGATGCATGTGAAATTGTGTTTTGTTTTTTTACTTTATCTGTATCATCTAAAATGCCATCAGATTTTTAAACAATTACAAAACGATGAGGTGAAATATTCCAACAACTTCATGCGTTTATGGAATGAAGGCGCTACCATCATACTATTTGCAGTAGTTTTTTTAGTAGTTTTAAAAAGTGCCATCAACTGGATTTTTGGTGTGATCGGAATCATTTTATTTTCAGTTTTGATTATGTTGGGATTTAGATTTTATAAAAGAATAAGAGAAAAAAGGTAATTAGTGAAAAGTGATTAGTCTTTAAGTTTTAAACTTTTACTATTCACTAATAACTCTTCACTGATAACTAAATATGTTTAACAACTTCAAAATGTCAATGCTTTCGCTGCGTGTCAGGATTTTCCTGTCAATGATTGTATTGATTGTTGTGGCATCGTTTTTATTAGCTTCTATTTCCATTATTCAGTTTAAAAACGAGGCAAAAGAATACCATCAGGAACGTCTCGAGCGCAAAGAAAATGCCGTAAAAGAACACATCAATTATGTGCTTTCCACAACAACATATCCTTTAAAAACCGCCAACCTGGATTTGATTTTTAAAGATAAAATTCACGAACTGGCTCAGATTCATAAAATCGAAATCAATATTTACAGTCTTGACGGAAAATTATTGAAGTCCTCAAAGGAGTCTTTCGCCGTTGATAAAGTTGCTCCTCCAATTCCCGAATACATCCTGAAATTAGTGCGCTCTTCTATCGAAAAACGTTTTGTAGATATTAAAACCATTGATGGTGTTAAAAATAGATCGTCTTACAGTTTGATTAAAGACGAAAAGTTCAAACCGCTGGGGATTCTAAACCTTCCCTATTTAGAAGACGATGGGTACTACGATAATGAGCTCAATACCTTTTTGATTCGCTTAAGTCAGGTATATTCCTTCATGCTGATTGTGGCTTTTGGATTGGCTTATTTTTTATCGACTTATATTACAAAATCGCTTAAAACAATTTCCGATAAACTGGAAGAAACCAATTTAGATCAGAAAAACGAAAAGATTGTTTTAGAAGCCAACAGTAAGGAGGTTAATTTCTTAATCAAAGCTTATAACGGAATGGTGGATAAATTGGAAACCAGTGCTATAAAATTAGCCCAAAGTGAACGTGAAGAGGCATGGCGCGAAATGGCGAAACAGGTAGCCCACGAAATCAAAAATCCGCTTACACCGATGCGGTTGACTGTGCAGAGTTTTCAACGTAAGTTTGACCCAACTGCGCCGGACGTTAAGCAAAAACTAAATGATTATTCAGAGACCTTAATCCAGCAAATTGATACCATGACAGCGGTGGCTTCGGCATTCTCGAACTTTGCTTCGATGCCGGCACAACAAAATGAAACCTTAAACGTGGTTGAGGTCGTGGAGCTTGCTTTAGATATTTTCAATGAAGATTATATCGTTTTTGAAAGTGAAGAGGAGGAAATTATCTCCAAGATGGATCGTACACAATTGATACGGGTTATCACCAATCTTGTTAAAAATGCAACACAGGCGATCCCGGAAAGTCAATTTCATAAATCGATTGTAGTTACTGTAAAACGCATAGACGACGATGTCGAAATTGCTGTAAAAGACAACGGTATCGGGATTCAGAAACAGGATATCAGCAGAATTTTTGAGCCAAAATTTACCACAAAAACAAGTGGAATGGGACTTGGACTCGGAATTATCAAAAACATCATCGAAAATTACAAAGGAACAATTACCTTTGAATCAACTTACGGAAAGGGAACGACATTTAGAGTTTCTTTACCGATAACCAACTCATAAAATTAGCATCATGAACTACGAAAATCTTTTAATCTCAATCGAAGAAAAAATTGCGACCGTAACCATCAATAGACCTACCAAATTAAATGCGTTAAACAAAGCCACAATTAGTGACTTAAGCAAAGCAGTGAAGTTGTTGAGCAAAAATGATGATGTTCGTGTTATCATTATCACCGGAAGCGGGGAGAAGGCATTTGTAGCCGGAGCTGATATTTCGGAATTTGCCAATTATACCATCATCGAAGGAGCGCAATTAGCGGCTGAAGGACAGGAAATTTTATTTGATCTTATTGAAAATTTGAAAAAACCTGTAATTGCGGCTGTAAATGGTTTTGCTCTTGGTGGAGGATTGGAATTGGCAATGTCTTGTCATTTCAGAGTAGCCTCAGACAATGCTAAAATGGGCTTGCCGGAAGTAACTTTAGGATTGATTCCTGGTTATGGAGGAACGCAGCGTTTGCCACAATTAGTAGGGAAAGGCCGTGCGATGGAAATGATTATGACCGCTGCTATGATTGGTGCAGAAGAGGCCAAACAATACGGTTTAGTGAATCATGTAGTGCCACAAGCAGAGCTTTTGGATTTTACTACCGGAATCGCTCAGAAAATTATTAAAAATGCACCATTTGCAATCGCTAAAGCCATAAAAGCGATCAATGCGAACTATGCCGATGGTAAAAATGGTTTTGACACCGAGATCAAATCATTCGGAAAATGTTTCGGAACTCAGGATTTCAAAGAAGGAACAACGGCATTTTTAGAAAAACGTAAAGCTGAATTTACAGGGAAATAATTTTTTTTCATAACCGCTAAGACCGCAAGGGTTTACACAAGGTTCGCAAAGTTTTTAATTTTCCTTGTGCCCTTTGCGTAAATCTTAGCGAACTTTGCGGTAAAAAACCTCAGCATCTCAGAACCTTAGAACCTTAAAAAAATGTACGAACCAATATTTGCCCTTTTTTGTGAACGGGTTAAAGAAAGCATCCAGGCGGGAACCTTCGCAAAATTGACTTTGGCCAAAACAATGGGCGATACCGAGATTAAGAATATTTATTTTCGTTTAGTTTTAAATGAGGATAATACTTTCTCTATTTCTTTAACAACCAGATATAAAACCGAAGAAGTTGAAAGCGTTCATACCTTAGACGAAGCACTATTGGTATTAGGAACTTATATTAAAAATCCATTTTTAACAGCTTTATTGTTTACCACAGATAATGATTTGACGTTTAAGGTGAACAAGAAGAATGCTGGAAGTATTATCGAACAGCCACCAACGTTTAAAAACGCTTCTCCGGTTATGCTGGAAATGATCGAGAAAGGGATAGTTTAAAGGATACTATTTATCGTTACGGTTATTTTGTAGAGAAATGGTTTGAAGCAAAGGCCTGGTTCCGATGGAACTATATTGTTTTTTTGCATTTTTTGGGTCAACGGATTAAAATCCGTTGCTACAATATGTTCCGTTCCTTTGGAACTTTAATTGTATGGTGTGTTTCCAGATTATCGAATTAAAATCTATTGCGACATCATTTATCATTTCTCTGAAGTTTTCTGAAGATATGATTAAAAGAGAGCCATAGGCTCGTTCTTTAATTTTGTAGGGACGGATTTTAATCCGTCCAAACGATAAATTCCCACAGAATTGAGAGCCATAGGCTCGGCCCATTTATGGAGATCTAAAAAAATCTTTATCCATAGCGAATAATAAACCTCTAAACCAGCTTTACAAACAAGTTTGAGGCAATTTTATTCGAAATAGACAATTCCCGTCCATCAACCTTAATTTTAACGGACAAATCAAACGATTCTTTCGATAAAAGATCAATTTTAGAGCCCAAAGCAATTCCTTGTTTGTCCAGATACTTTAAAAACTCTGAGGAAGTATCTTTTACTCCCACACAAACTCCGGTTTGATATTCTGTTAATTCTGAAAGCAATTGTTTCTCGATTTTGACGATTCGTCCGTTGGCATCGGGAATTGGGTCTCCGTGCGGATCTTCTGTAGGGTTTCCCAGAAAATCATCCAGACGATTAATCAGTTGTTCCGATTTGATGTGTTCCAGCTGTTCGGCAATATCATGAACTTCATCCCAGGAAAAGCTGAGTTTTTCTACTAAAAAAACCTCCCATAAGCGATGTTTTCTAACAATCATTTTGGCGGCTAGTTTCCCGTTTTCAGTCAATGAAACTCCTTGATACTTTTTGTAATTCACTAAATCTTTCTCCGACAATTTTTTAAGCATATCGGTAACTGATGAAGCTTTGGTTTCCATCATTTCGGCAATGGCATTGGTGCTCACTTCAGCATCGTTTGAAGCCGTAAGGTGGTATATGGATTTAAGGTAGTTTTCTTCTGAAAAAGTCATTTTTTTGAGGTTCTAAGGTTCTAAGGTTCTGAGTTGCTAAGTTAAAGGACTCTAAAAACCTGAGGACCTTAGCGACTCAGAACCTTAGCCACTTTATTTAACAATTAGCAAAGGTATAGAAATTTTGTGTCTCAATTTGTCTACCGTTGTGCCAAACAAAATATCTTTTAGTCCGGTGTGGCCATGGGTTCCCATTACTAAAATGTCGAAATTACCAAGATTGATGATTTCCGGAATCACACTGTTGGGTTTTCCAAAGCCTAGTTCCGTTTCGATTTTGAAACCTTTTGAGGACAGCATCTCTTTATATTCTGATAATAGTTTTTCGTCGATAGTCGTTTCATGATCGTCGACATTGCCTCCATACATCAAAGCTCCAACAGTTTCAACGATGTGAATTAAGGTGTATTGCGCGTCGATTCCGCCCAGTTCAAAGGCATTGTTTAGTGCAGCTTCATCGGCCTTAGAAAAATCGACTGTAATCGCTATATTTTTCTTGCCATAACTTTCTTTGGGCGTATAGACCAATTTTAAATGATGCGGGGAATGATTCTCGATATTTGATTTTATTCTAGTGACAAAAGGCTTGAAAATAATGTACAGCAATAAAGTCAGAAATCCGAAGGCAAGCGGAACGACTGTCAACCAGAGTACGGTTGGGTTATCAGAGTTTTGCAGCCACGAAGTGATTTCGTCATACACCAGCTTTGCATTCAGAGTTACTATAATCGAAGCAATAATCCATGCGGCGACCTGTGTCGTTCTTGAAATATGAAAACCTTTCATTTTGGTTTTATCGCTCACGAAATGAATCAGCGGAATAATCGCGAAACCAAGCTGTAAGCTCAGGATAACCTGACTTAAAATCAATAATTTCCCTGTTACGCTTTCTCCATAAATTAAAATCACCACAACGGCAGGTACAATAGCGATTAGTCGTGTTATAATTCTTCGAACCCAAGGCTGGATGCGTAAATTCAAATATCCTTCCATTACAATCTGACCCGCTAAAGTTCCGGTCACGGTTGAGCTTTGCCCCGCAGCAATTAAAGCCACCGCAAATAAAATAGGCGCCCATTTAGTTCCCAGTAAAGGTTCGAGAAATTGATGCGCATTCTGAATTTCAGCCACTTCAAACATTCCGTTTTTGTAAAAGGTAGCAGCTGCAAGGATCAGAATGGCCGCATTCACAAAAAAGGCCAGGTTTAAGGCGATGGTCGAATCTATAAAGTTGTATTTCAATGCCTGTTTGATTCCAGCCGGAGTCCTGTCGAATTTTCGGGTTTGTACGAGTGACGAATGTAAATACAAATTGTGAGGCATCACCGTGGCACCAATAATTCCGATGGCAATGTACAAAGCTGCAGAACTTGGAATTGAAGGAACCAGACCATAAATAACTTTATCCAGTTCAGGTTCTGCAAAAATCATTTCAAATATAAAAGAGAATCCAATGATCGCCACCAGTACAATAATAAAAGCCTCCATTTTTCGGATTCCTTTGTTAATCAGGAATAGTAATAAGAAAGTATCCAATACCGTGATTAAAACTCCTTCGATTAAAGGGATGTCGAAAAGAAGATTAATTCCAATTGCCATTCCCAGAACCTCTGCAAGGTCACAGGCTGCAATAGCAATTTCGGCTAAAAAATATAAAATGTAATTGATAGACCTGGAGTAAGTCTCCCGTGATGCCTGAGCCAAGTCACGTTGGGTCACAATTCCAAGCCTTGCACTTAAGCTTTGAAGCAGCAACGCCATCAAATTACTCATTAGTAAAACCCAAAGTAAAGAATACCCAAACTGACTTCCGCCGGCAATATCTGTCGCCCAGTTTCCGGGGTCCATATAACCGACACTTACCAGGTAGGCCGGTCCTAAAAAGGCTAATATTTTTCTAAATCCTGTTTTTTTATGTTGTGTAGCAACCGATTGGTGTACTTCTTCTAAAGATTTGGTCATTGTAAAAATGTTGTTTGAACAAATATAGGGATAAATTATATCTGCACAACAATATTTTTAGACAAGTCTAAAACTTAATTGTTTGAATTCAAACAGTTCGGACACAATCCTGACAAGGTGAAGTTTATCTCATTTACTTTATAATTGTGCGGAATAATGTAGCTAGGTTTTACATTTTCCAGACAAGTGACCTCGAGACATTTTTCACAGCTAAAATGAGCGTGGTTGTGAATGTGTACTCTTTGAGCATGATGATGGCATTTGGCATACTTTACGGTACCGTCAAGATTCACAATTTTATGAACGATATCTTCATTTACTAACCGGTCTAATATTCTGTAAACGGTCACACGGTCACACAAATCATCAATCTGTTTGTGAATTTCGGTGTGGGACAAGGCTGTTTTAGATTTGTCAAAAATCTCTAAAACCGCTGTCTTTGCTGCTGTATTTCTTGTTGTTTTCATTTTTAAAGCATTAAAAAAAATTAACGCAACAATGTTGCATTAAAAATAAAGTTCTATATTTGCAACATAATTGCATTAAGCAAATGTACTGAAAATGAAGAAAACAACGACGCCTTTTTACGATATATTAGGAATCTCAAGTGCTGCCATTTGTCTGGTTCATTGTCTGATATTTCCGCTACTTACTATTTTGCCTTTGGGTATTAGTCATAATCCATTTATCGATTTGACCTTTGCCTTAATAGGTTTAATTGCAATCCTCAAAATTATTAAAAAATCAAGTCTTTTAGTCGCTACAACTTTGATTTTATCGATATCTCTGATTTGGATCAGTATTTTGAGTGAAATGATACTGGATATTCATTTGGATCTGATTTTTATTGGCGGGATCGGAATGATTATCGGACATCTTCTAAATTATAAAAAACACAAACACATTTAGTAATGGAAAAACTACCCGTAACCGTTTTAAGCGGATTTCTTGGCGCAGGAAAAACAACTCTTCTCAATCATATTCTTCACAACAAAGAAAACCTTAAAGTTGCTGTTATCGTAAATGATATGAGTGAAGTTAATATAGACGCGCAGCTCGTGAAGAAGGAGCATACCTTGTCCAGAACCGAAGAAAAACTGGTTGAAATGACGAATGGCTGTATTTGCTGCACCTTGCGGGAAGATTTAATGCTTGAAGTCGAAAAACTGGCCAAAGAAAGCAGGTTTGATTATTTGCTTATCGAAAGTACAGGTATCAGCGAACCCATTCCGGTAGCCCAGACTTTCTCTTTTGTGAACGAAGAGGAAAATATTGACTTGTCCAGATTCAGTTACATCGATACCATGGTGACCGTTGTAGATAGTTTTAACTTTTTTAAAGATTTTGGTTCGGCCAAAACACTGCGGGAGGAAAACTTATCCGATCTTGAAAATGACAATAGAACGATCGTCAACCTTCTGGTAGATCAGGTAGAATTTGCTAATGTTATCATTTTGAATAAAACGGATCTCGTTAGTATCAGATCATTAGAATTTTTGAGAGCTTCTATTCAAAAGCTAAATCCTGTGGCGAAAATAATCACTTCGGTTTCAGGCAAAGTAAATCCAAACGAAATTATGAACACCGGATTATTCAATTATGAAGAAGCCGAAAATTCAGCGGGTTGGATTCGGGAATTAGAAGGTATTCATACACCTGAAACTGAAGAATATGGAATTAGTTCTTTTGTATTTCGAGATCCCAGACCTTTTCATCCCAATCGGTTGTGGAATTTTTTTACATCCGATTTTCCCGCCAACATCATTCGAAGTAAAGGACTGCTGTGGATGGCATCCCGACCGGAACAAGCGATAAACTGGAGCCAGGCCGGTGGATCAATGAAAGCCGAAGGAGCCGGAGTCTGGTGGGCAAGTATGCCGCTAAGCGAACGAATGACCTTTAATAATTTTGTTGAATTTCAGGATATTATAGAAGAACGGTGGACTTCTAATTTCGGCGACAGACTCAATGAACTTGTTTTTATTGGTCAGAAAATAAAAGAAACAGAAATCCTGAAAGAGCTTGAAAAGTGCCTTTGTACAAATGATGAAATTGTAGATTATCAGGACGGATTTTTTCCGAAGAAAGATCTTTTTCCCATACCAAGAACTTCTTAAAAATAGAATATAGTGAGAGATAAAAATAAATACGATGTTATAATTATTGGCGGAAGTTATAGCGGGCTTTCGGCAGCGATGAGTCTGGGGCGTTCTTTGCGACAGGTTTTGGTGATAGACAGTGGTTTGCCCTGTAACCGACAAACGCCTTATTCGCATAATTTTATCACGCAGGATGGTGAAAAACCTGCCGTTATTTCGGCGAAAGCTTTAATTCAGGTTGATTTTTACGATACCGTTCATTTTTATAACGGATTAGCGATTCGGGCAATTCAAACAAAAGAAGGATTTGAAATCAAAACAGAATCCGGAAAAGTGTTCATTTCTAAAAAGTTATTGTTCGCAACCGGAATAAAAGATTTACTACCCCAAATGGACGGTTTTAGCGAATGCTGGGGAATTTCGATATTGCATTGTCCGTATTGTCACGGTTATGAAGTCAAAAAGGAAAAAACAGCGATTATCGCTAATGGTGATATAGGGTTTGAATATGCTAAACTCATTTCGAACTGGACGGAGGATTTAAGAGTCTTAACGAACGGAAAATCAACTTTTACCACAGCGCAATCTCAAATTTTACTACAACATAAAATTAAGGTTATGGAAGATGAAATTGCTGCCGTAAAACAGGAAAATGGAAATATTCAGCAGCTTATTTTCAAAAGTCAAGCTACAATTGAAGTAAAAGCTATTTATTTCAGAGCGCCTTTTGAGCAACATTGCCCACTTCCGGAAGCTTTAGGCTGTGAATTGACAGAACAAGGTTTGTTGAAAGTAGATGCGTTTCAAAAAACAACAATTCCCGGAGTTTTTGCCAGTGGTGATTGTCATATTCAGGCGCGATCTGTTGCTATGGCTGTTTCTTCAGGATCTTTTGCCGGGGCTTCGATTAATAAAGAACTGATTGATGAGTCATTTTTAGGTTAAATCGGATAAGCTTTCCATGTGATTAAAATAGCAGCAAAACCTTGAATTGAAGTTAGATCAAAGTTTTTTGCGTTAGGAACACTATTTGTCAAATTTAATTTTTAGTTTTGTCTAAATTTAATTTTATAATAATGAAAAAACTATTTTTGATGCTGCTTTTCTTTTGTCTGCAGTTTTCATTTGCTCAGGAAACCAGTTCTGTTTCCGGAATTATTTCAGGTGATGGCCATGAATTGCAGTTGGCAAACGTACATTTATTGGGAACAAAATACAGATCGGTTACGGATAGTTTAGGATATTATAACTTCGAAAATGTACCGGTTGGAAATTATACGCTTCAGGTTTCACTGGTAGGTTTTCGGACTTCAAAAAAGAAAATCGACGTTACGAAGGGCGCTGTTCAAACGTATGATTTTGAATTGGACGATACAGACAATCAATTGAATGAAGTAGTGGTTTCGGGAACTTTAAAAGCAGTTAAACGTTTGGAAAGTGCTGTTCCGGTTGAGGTTTATTCCCCTGTGTTTTTTAAGAAGAATCCAACACCGAGTATTTACGATGCGCTTCAAAACATAAACGGCGTTCGTCCACAGTTAAATTGCGGCGTTTGTAATACGGGAGATATTCATATAAACGGGCTCGAAGGTCCATATACTTTGGTTCTGATTGATGGAATGCCAATTGTGAGCAGTCTTTCAACGGTTTATGGTTTGTCCGGAATTCCGAATTCTCTGGTGGAAAGAATAGAGATTGTAAAAGGTCCGGCTTCTTCCCTTTACGGAAGTGAGGCTGTTGGGGGATTAATCAATATCATCACCAAGAATCCAACAAATGCTCCGGTTTTTTCGGCAGATTATTTTACCACTACGTATTTAGAAAATAATCTCGATCTGGGAATGAAATTTAATGCCGGAAAAAAGGCGACGTCACTTTTAGGAGTTAACTATTTCAATTACGACCAGGTTATCGATAAAGACAACGATAATTTCACCGATGTGACGCTTTCTAAAAGGATTTCGGTTTTTAATAAATGGAGTTTTCATCGAAACGACAACCGTCTTTTTACTATAGCAGCACGCGGTATGTATGAAGACCGTTGGGGAGGAGATGTTCGTTGGGAAAGAAAATACCGTGGAGGTGATGAAATTTACGGTGAAAGTATTTATACGAAAAGGGCAGAATTAATTGGAAGTTACCAATTGCCTTTTGAAGAAAAACTAATGTTATCGTTCTCGGGGAATGTACATTATCAGGACAGCCGTTACGGAACAACATCGTATATTGCGAATCAAAAAATAGGTTTCCTGCAGTTAACCTGGGATAAAAAGATAGGCAGTAATGATTTCCTTGCCGGAATAGCAAGCCGATACTCCTACTATGACGACAATACGCCGGCAACAAAAAATGCCGAAAAAACCTGGTTGCCGGGAATTTTTGTTCAGGACGAGATAACGTTTTCTCCAAAGAGTCAGGTTTTGTTAGGGGCGCGATACGATTATAATTCTATTCATGGTTCTATTTTTACACCCCGATTTGCGTATCGTTTTAAGGCAAATGAAAATACGATTTTTAGGTTAAATGCCGGAACAGGATTTAGAGTGGTGAATTTGTTTACCGAAGATCATGCAGCGCTTACAGGATCGCGAGATGTGGTGCTTAAAAGTGATTTAAAACCGGAAAAATCAGTAAACGTTAATTTGAATTATATTCAGAAAATAAACTTTGACAGCGGGGTTTTTGTCGGAATCGAAACAACGGCTTTTTATACCCGTTTCAGTAATAAAATCATTTCAGACTACGAAACCGATCCCAATAAAATCATTTACGACAATATCGATGGTTATGCTCTCAGTCAGGGAATCAGTACGAATATCGATGTCAATTTCACCAATGGTTTAAAGTTTATTTTAGGAGCAACCGTTTTAGACAATAAAAATGTTCAGGACAAAATTTCACAGAGACCTTTTTTAACCGAAAGATTTACCGGAACCTGGAGTGTCTCGTATAAAATAAACCCTTGGAATTTAGTGCTGGATTACACCGGAAATGTTTACAGTCCGATGAAATTGCCATTGTTGAATGAGTACGATCCGAGAAATCCAAATTCACCCTGGTACAGCATTCAGAATATTCAGTTTACGTTTACAGGCTGGAAGAATTTTGAACTTTATGGGGGAATCAAAAATTTGCTGAACTTTACTCCAAAACAGAATAATCCGTTTTTGATTTCGAGAACGAATGATCCTTTTGATAAAAATGTACAGTACGATTCGGCGGGAAAAGTATTGGTTACACCGGATAATCCATACGGTTTAACTTTTGACACCACTTATGTTTACGGACAAAACCAGACCATTCGAGGGTTTTTAGGATTGCGATACAGTTTTAGGTAAATTTATGATTCACAGATTCATAAATGTTTTTTTATTCGCCACGAATTCACGAATTGCCACTTTTTTTAGATAAAGATTTACAATTTAATTCGTGAATTCGTGGCAGAAGAGCAATCCTTTACAATCTGTTGAAAAAAAACAAAACAATGAAAAAGCTATTTCTACTTATTTTCTTCTTCGGTATAACTTCAACAGGATTTTGCCAGCTGAAAGGCAGAACTTTTGAGGAAGTAGATAGCTTGGCACAATTTCAAAAACGAAAAATTATTGTTTTCATTCACACCGATTGGTGCCAGTATTGCCAGAGAATGAAAAATACGACGTTTAAAAATCAGGAAGTGAGTGAAAAACTCAATTCAGACTTTTACTTCATCGATTTGAATGCCGAAGCAAAGAGAGCGATTACCTTTAACAAACACATTTTTAAATACAAGCCTTCAGGAAATAATGTGGGTGTCCATGAACTGGCTTTGCAGCTTGGCACCATAAACGGACAGCTTGTGTATCCGGTTTTATGTGTTTTGAATGAGGAGTATGAAATTATTGCTAAGTATAACAGTTACTTGAAGCCTACCGATTTTAAACTGCTTTTGGAAAAGCTTCAAAAATAAAATTCCTTATTTTTGAGGATGAATTCTTCGCAAATCAAACACTTCGATTACATTTTTACCGGAACGGGTTTAGCAGCTTTGATGACCGTTTACAAAATGGTATTGTCAGGGAATTTTGCAGATAAATCGATATTATTACTGGATCAGGACGTAAAAAAGACCAATGACCGAACCTGGTGTTTTTGGGAAAAAGGAGATTCGGTCTGGAGTTCGATTGTTCTTAAAAAATGGGATTCGGCTTTGTTTGCCAATGAAAATTTCAAACGTGATTTAAACCTCAAACCTTATCAATACAATCAAATTCGGGGATTGGATTTTTATGATTTTGTTTTTGAAGAGTTGTCCAAACATTCCAATATCACTTTTTTAAATGAGAAAGTGACTGATATCAACGAACTTGAAACCCATGTTTTTGTACGTTCAGAAGAGAATAGGTATACTTGTAATTATTTACTGAATAGTATTTATACCCCATCGACTGCATTAAGTCAAACGAAATATCCCGTTCTACAACAGCATTTTGTGGGTTGGTATGTGAAAACCGAAAAAGAAGTCTTCAATTCGGAACAGGCTACTTTCATGGATTTTTCGGTGGAACAGAAAGGGAACACTAGATTTATGTATGTACTGCCGGTTTCTAAAACCGAAGCTTTGGTTGAATATACTTTATTTTCGGAGAACTTGCTTTCAACGACAGAGTATGAAAACGAGATTCAGATCTATTTAGAAAAACGAGGTATTGAGCAGTATGATATTGTAGAGAAGGAGCAGGGAAGCATCCCGATGACTTGTTATCCGTTCTGGAAGAAGAATACTAAAAGAGTTCTAAATATTGGAACTGCCGGAGGATGGACCAAAGCCAGTACAGGTTATACTTTTAAAAGTGCTGATAAAAAATCAGCTGGTTTGGTGGAGTTTCTCTATTCTTCGACATCAATTAGGATGACCGCCTTTCATAAAAGAAGCCGATTCTGGTTTTACGATTTACTGCTTTTGGACATTCTGTATCGTCATAATGAATTGGGAAGCGGTATTTTTTCCTCATTATTCAAAAAAGGAAATCCGTCTTTGATTTTTAAATTCTTAGACGAAGAAACTACTTTGATTGAGGATGTTAAAGTTATTTTAAAGTGTCCTAAAGTGCCATTTATAAAAGCGTTATTTAGAGTGATTTTTCTGCCAAATAAATTTAACTTAAACCAATAACCTTTGAAAAACACTATTTTAGGATTCAGTTTCTTTTTTTCGATTATCTCTTTTGCACAAGTATCCAAAAATAAAGCTCAGGATGCTATTCAGGTCAAATACTTAGACAGTTGTGCCTATAAGTACAATTATACTTTTGAAATGGCGGAATGGCAGAATTGCATCGACGAAGGTCTAAAAAAAGATAGCACAATAGCTTATCTGTGGCAACAAAAAGCAATGCCGTATTTTAAATGCAAGAAATACGAAGTCGGAATGCCTTTTCTGGATAAAGCCGTTCGTTATAATAAACAAGAATGGCTTCCGTACCGGGCTTTTATAAAATGTATTTTTGCGAAAACGTATAAAAGTGCGATTGTTGATTTTGAAGAATGCATTAAACTTTACGGAAACAGTTATGTCATGGATCATACCTATAGTTTTTATTTGGGGCTTTGTTATTTGCAATTGAATGAATATGACAAAGCCGAAAAGCTGTTTGACGATTATGTAAATGACATTTATAAAAACAGACAACAATTAGAACATCCTACAGCGTATTTTTATCAGGGAATTGCCAAATACGAGCTCAAGAAATGGGACGAAGCACTTGTTATTTTTGATAAAGCGCTCAAAGTATATCCTGAATTTTCGGATGTGAAATATTATAAAGCGGTTTGCTGGTTAAAGCAGGGTAAACCAAGAGAAGAAGTCGTCGCTTTGGTTGGCATTGCGAGAGATGATGCTGCTAAGGGGTTTTCTCTTAATGAAGACAATACGATTTATGAGACTTATCCATATCAGAAGAAATTCACCAAACAATAGATTGTTTTAGGTGTTTATTTTTTATGGCTTTACAGCTTTCGACTAAATCAATTGAACTATAACAAAACTTTATACCACAAATTAAGTAGTTGCGGGTAAACTTTGTAACTTTGCAAATCAAAAGTAAAATTTAAAAATAAGAAATATGTATCCACAAGAAATGGTAAAACCTATGGAAGCTGAATTAACAGCTGCTGGTTTTCAAGATTTACATAGTGCAGAAGCAGTAGATAATGCTATCAAAGCTGAAGGTACCACTTTAGTTGTTGTAAACTCTGTTTGTGGTTGTGCTGCAAGAAATGCACGTCCGGGAGCAAAAATGAGTTTAGAAGGCGCTAAAAAACCAGATCACTTAATTACAGTTTTCGCTGGTGTTGACAAAGATGCAGTTGATGCTGCAAGACAACATATGTTCCCTTTTCCTCCATCATCGCCATCTATGGCTTTGTTCAAAAACGGAGAATTAGTTCACATGTTAGAGCGTCACCACATCGAAGGTCGTCCGGCTGAATTAATCGCTGAGAATTTGAGAGACGCTTTTAACGAGTTTTGTTAATTTAAGGGACTAAGATTCTGAGTTGCTGAGGTTCTAAGGTTTTAGACTCAAAGTGACAGAGGTATAAAGAGTTATAACAAGAAGCACTATTTTCATAGTGCTTCTTGTTGTTTTATAAGGTTTTAAAACCTTAGTGCCTTAGAATCTTAGTAACTCAGAACCTTTACGGATTCCATCCCCCGCCAAGGGCTTTGTACAATTGTACCATCGAACTTAATTGTCTTTCAGACAACTGTGAAAGACTTAATTGCGCCTGAAACAAGTTGCTTTCGACATCTAAAACTTCCAGATACGAAACATAACCGCTGTCATATCTTTCGTAGGACAGTTTATAGTTTATTAAAGCCGCATTAACCTGTCGGTTTCGGGCGTTCCATTCTTCTTTGTAGGTTTTGATGTTCTGAATAGATTGTTCTACTTCATTAACCGCAGAAATATACGTTTTTTGATAGGTAAACTTGAGTTCTTCAGCCTGTTGTCTGTATATTTCTACTCTGCGTTTGTTTCTTCCAAAAGCAAATATAGGACCGGTAACTCCCGCAGAAGCATTTTGCGAATAAGAACTTCCTAAAAACAAATTGCTTAAATCGGCGCTGGCGAATCCTGCAATTGCTGCGAGGTTAAAAGAAGGAAAGCGCATCGCCTGGGCGGTTCCGATTCTTTCATTGGAAGCTTTGTATTTTAATTCTGCCGCTTTCACATCAGGTCTGTTTTCCAGTAAAGCGGACGGAATTGATAACGGTATTTCGCTTACAATTCGCAATTCGGTATTGGATTTTCCTCTGGGAATTTGTGATGGAAGCTGACCGGTAAGAAGGGAAATAATATTTTCCTGAATCGTTATCTGTCTTTTAATGTTAGGAATAGTTGCTTCGGCGATCGCGACCTGTTGTTCGATTTGTGCTTTGTCTACCTCAGAGATATAACCGCTTTTGAATCTTTGGTTTATAATTTCATAATATTTTTCCCGGGTAGAAAGGGTATGCTGTGCGATCTCTAACTGATCGTCGAAATTTCGCAACTGAAAATAAGCTGTAGCAATATCACTCACAATATTTGAAAGTACAACTTTACGGGCTTCCTCAGTAGCCAGAAGTTCATTTTGTACCGCTTTATTTTCATGACGGTATCTTCCCCAAAAATCAATTTCCCAGGACATGTTTGCACTGACATTTGACGGCGTCAGATTTTTTTCGTTGCTGTTTATGGTTGCTCCATATTGAAAAGAGGGTAATAGATTTGTTTTAGAGTATCCTAGTTGGGCCCTAAGCTGATCAATTCTGGTAACCGCAATTTTTAAATCATAATTATTCTGAAGCCCCTTTGTAATCAGGTCTTTTAAAACATCATCATTAAATAAATCAAACCATTTTAAGTTGACGACCGTGGCGAGACTGTCTAAATTTCGTTCGTTTTGATAAGAATCAGACTTTAGCTGTTCCGGCTTTTTATACTTAGGCCCCACCATACAGCCTACAGGCAATAAGAAGAGTAAAAGGATAATGGCTATTATTTTATATTTCTTAATCATCATGGCCAGTGGTATTAGAGTCCTTATTATTTTCCGTCGTTGCGATAGTATCTTTTTTCTTTTTTCCGATGTTTTCAATCATGACAAACAAGCCAGGTACAATTAATACCCCCAAAACGGTGGCGATTAACATACCGCTAAATACTGCCATTCCCATTACAATACGTGCCTGAGAGCCCGCACCCGTAGCCGTTAAGAGCGGAACAACACCAAGAATAAAAGCAAAGGCCGTCATTAGAATCGGTCGGAAACGAAGTTTTGCAGCGACCATAGCCGATTCGTACAGCGGTTTTCCTTTTTCGTATTCTTCTTTGGCAAATTCGACAATAAGGATCGCATTTTTGGCAACCAATCCGATTAAGAGCACTAACCCAATCTGAGCAAAAACATTGTTGACGTAGGCATCACTTCCGATTCTGGCTAATAGCAGTCCCAAAAAGGCACCAAAAACGGCAAAGGGCGCACCAAGCAAGACACTGAAAGGTAACTTCCAACTTTCGTACTGTGCGGCCAGAATTAGAAATACAAATACGAGTGCCATGATAAATACAGAACTTCCGCCGGGAGAATGTTTTTCCTGATACGAAAGGTTGATGTAATCGTAACCCATATCCGCCGGCAGGGTTTGTTTGGCGACTTCTTCTAAAGCTTCTAAAGCTTGCGCACTACTGTAACCGTCATTCGGACTTCCGCCGATTTCGGCAGATCGGAACAGATTGAGACGATTGGTAAAATCAGGGCCCATAACCTTTGAAGCGGTTACCAATGTGGAAATAGGAAGCATATCACCATCATTATTTCTGATATAAATCAGGTTTAAATCTTCGGGTTTTACCCTATTGACGGCTTCACCTTGTATGAAAACCTTGTATTGACGTCCAAAACGATTAAAGTCATTTACATAACTTCCCCCTAAAAAGGCACCTAAAGCTTCGGTAACTTTCGAGACCGGAACACCAAGTTTCATGGCTTTGTCGTTATCAATATCCAATTTGATTTGTGGAGAACCGGCATTAAAAGTGGTATAGATTCGTTTTATTTCCGGACGCTGCTGAGCGGCGGCTATAAAAGCCTGAGTCTGTTCGGCTAAATATTGTGGAGTATTACCACCTTTGTCCTGCAGCATTAAACTAAAACCTGCGGAAGCACCCAGACCCTGAATGGCCGGAGGACCAAATCCGAATACGGAAGCAGTGGTGATTTGAGTCGCAAATTTTTTGTTTAAGCGGTCCACAAATTGTTTAGAAGTTTCATCTCTTTCTTCCCAGGGTTTTAATGAGATGAAAATAAAGGCACTGTTCGGCTGGTAAGAATTGGTAAGCATACTAAACCCGTTGATCGTAGTATAGGATAGTATGGATTTCTCTTCTTTTAAAAAACGGTCTACTTTTCGCGATATTTCATCTGTACGCTGTAAGGAAGAGGCTGGAGGTAGTGACATATTGACTAATACATAACCCTGATCTTCTTCGGGAATAAAACCTAACGGAATTTTTTTGCCTAATACTACAACGGCAGCCATGATTACGGCCAGTAAGACTACAATTCGCATTGATTTTTTGGCAAAAAAAGTAGCTCCTGTTAGATATCTTCCGGTAACTTTTTCGAAAATTCGGTTAAAACCGGCGAAAAATTTGGCCAGCCATCCGGTTTGTTCTTCAATTGGTTTGGTCGGTTTTAATAACATGGCACATAAGGCAGGACTTAAAGACAAGGCACTAAGGGCTGAGAACGCTACCGATACCGCAATAGTGATGGCAAACTGCTGATAAAAACGACCCGTGATTCCCGGAGTCATGGCAACCGGTACAAAAACAGCAATCAAAATTAAGGCAATGGCAATTACAGGACCCGATA
The DNA here is from genome assembly GCF_903469665.1 of Flavobacterium sp. UGB4466. Classification (GTDB taxonomy): domain Bacteria; phylum Bacteroidota; class Bacteroidia; order Flavobacteriales; family Flavobacteriaceae; genus Flavobacterium; species Flavobacterium lipolyticum. Next base: position 116,106 of record NZ_CAGKLC010000003.1, read on the forward strand.
CTTCTTTCATTGCCTGAATGGTAGCTTCCCGCGGACTTTTGCCTTTTTCGATATGATGAATAACGGCTTCTACCACAACAATAGCATCATCGACTACAATACCAATGGCCAATACCAATCCTAAGAGTGAAAGTGTGTTTATCGAAAATCCTAATAAAGGAAAAACGGCAATGGTTCCCACTAAGGAAACAGGAACCGTTATTAAAGGGATTAAGGTAGCACGCCAGTTTTGCAGAAAGATAAATACCACCAGAATTACCAGTATAACCGCTTCAAAGAGGGTGTGAACAATATCTTCCACTCCGGCAGTAATGGCAAGAGTCGTATCGAGTGACTCCTGATATTCGATATCTTTTGGGAATTTTTCAGACAGGTCTTTCATGGCTTTTTTGGCCAGTTCAGCTACTTCAAGCGCATTACTTCCGGGCATTTGATAAACTGCCATTACCGCACTTGGCGAACTGTTTCGTCGTGCAGACGAACTGTAATTCTCGGTTCCCAGTTCAATTCGGGAAATGTCGCTGAGTAAAACCTGTGCCCCGTCTTTTTTACTTCGAACAACGATTTCTCCAAATTGTTTTTCCGTTACCAGACGATCCTGAAGCGTAACACCATAAGTAAACTCAGTACCTGGAGGTGCGGGTTCGGCCCCGAATTTTCCCCCGGGACTAATCATGTTTTGAGCGTTCAACGCATTTTTTACATCATCAACCGTAGCTCCCAGTTTGCTCATGACATCGGCCTTTAACCAGATACGCATCGAATAGTCACTCCCTCCAAAAAGAGCAACCTCTCCAACACCTTTTATACGAGCCAGCTGATCTACAATATTGATACTCGCATAATTGTTTAAGAATTTAGCGTCATATTTCGGATTGTTTGAGGTGACAGTAAACAGCATCATCGGAAACGATAAGGACTTTTTTACCACAACCCCTTGTTGTTTTACACTGGAAGGCATAAAAGGCGAAGATTGATTTTGCCGGTTTTGAGTGAGCATATTGGCATTGTCCAGATTCGTTCCCACATCAAAAGTTACCTCAATGGTACAGGCGCCATCAGAAGTATTGGTAGATTTCATGTACAGCATATTTTCCACACCATTTACTTTTTGTTCAATAGGTGTAGCAACAGCTTGTTCAACATTCAACGCATTGGCACCTGTAAAACTCGTATTGATTTTAACAACTGGCGGATTAATGTCGGGGTATTGCGAAATAGGTGTTTTTTGTAATGCCAGTAACCCGAGTATCACAATAATAATACTCATTACTATAGCAACGATTGGTCTTCGAACGAAAAATTCTCCCATGATACGTGGTGTATAAGTTATTTAGTTGCCGCAGCTTGTGTCTGACCTAATTGCCATTGAATTACTTTTGGTGTAATAACACTTCCATTCTTTAGTAAAGACGTACCTCCCATGGCTATTTTATCTCCAGGTTTTAAGCCGTCTTCTATTACATAACCATCTTTTACAGCCGGTCCCGGTTTTACGATTTGCATGTTGACTTTATTGTCTTTGCCTAATACGTAAACCTGATAAATACCCTGTACTTCGATAACAGCACGTTGCGGAATCACGATCGCATCTTTACGAATGTCGGTAAGCAATCCGATTTTTACATATTGCCCCGGACGTAATAATTTATCAGGATTTGAAAATGCCGCTTCAAAGGTTATCGCGCCCGTAGAAGGATCAATCTGTCTGTCGGCGAAACTGACTTTACCCGTTTCAGGATAAACAGAGCCATCGGATAATTTCAGAGAAACCACAGCGCCGGAACCTTTTAAAGAAGAATTAGGTTTATTGAATTCTCTAAACAAACGAAGAAATTCCTGTTCGCTCATCGTAAATCGAACCCTGACATCACCTAAGTCGGAGATTGTATTTAGAACTGATGCCGCACCAGGTCTCACATAATCGCCTACTCTTACTTTTGATATTCCGATTAAACCAGAAATTGGTGCGATAATACGGCAATAGCCCAGTTCGATTTTTGAATTTTCCAAAGAAGCCTGAGACGCTTTAATTTTAGCCTGAGACGCACTGTAGGCTGATTTAGCCGAAATTAACTCTCTTTGACTAACAGCATTTATCTTTGCTAATGGCGCTATCATGTCTAAATCGGCTTTGGTTTTTGCCAAACTGGCTTGCGATTCTGCCAGTGCCCCTGCGGCTTCGTCCATTTTGGTTTTATAAGGAAGCGGGTCAATAGTGTACAATACTTGTCCTTTGGTAACAAAACCACCTTCTTTAAAATTTTGACTCATAATAATACCGTCAACACGAGGATTTATCTGAATGTCTGACAGGCCATAAGTCTGTCCGGTGTATTCAGATTCTACATTTACATCCTGATTTAAAACAGTAAGAACTGAAATTTCAAGAGGTTTGGGTGGTGGCGGAGTTTCTTTTTTACAGGCTGAAAGAAAGAAAAGGAGTAGGATTGCAGAAGGATAAATTTTGTTCATTTTTAATTTATATTAAAATGTATTAATATTCAACTAACTAGAAACCAAATATGTGCATTGCTAAGTTAACATTTTTTTAGCAAAAAGTGAAAAAAAGAATATCCGCAGCTGTTCTGTTTGTATACGACGGTATTTGGATTAACCTTTTACGGAAACAGGACGAACTTTTGAATGATAAAATAACAAGCATCTATAAAATTGGGCCTTTTTTCTGAGATGAAAAAATGAGATGAAATGTTAATAGCATTTTTAATCTAAAAATAATTGGTACTTTTGCACCAGATTTAAAAAAAATCAAACTTATTCTTAACTTAAAACTGTTTATAGCATGCAACTGTATAACACTTTGAGCGCAGAAGAAAGAGCTATCATGATCGATGATGCCGGTAAACAACGATTAACGTTGTCTTTCTATGCGTATGCCAAAATTGAAGATCCCAAAAAATTTCGCGACGATTTATTTATTGCCTGGAACAAGCTTGATGCTTTAGGCCGAATTTATGTGGCTAATGAAGGTATTAATGCTCAAATGAGTATTCCTGCCGAAAATTTGGAGGCTTTTAGAACAACTCTGGAAGTATATGATTTCATGAAAGGCATCCGTTTGAATGAAGCCGTAGAACATGACGATCATTCCTTTTTAAAACTAACGATCAAAGTTCGTCACAAAATTGTCGCTGACGGTTTGAATGACGAAACTTTTGATGTAACCAATATTGGCATTCACCTGAAAGCCAAAGAATTTAATGCCATTCTTGACGATCCTGATACAATTGTGGTTGATTTTAGAAATCACTACGAAAGTGAAGTAGGGCACTTTAAAAATGCAATTACTCCCGATGTTGAAACTTTTAGAGAAAGTTTACCAATCATCAACGAACAGCTTCAAAATCATAAAGAAGATAAAAACCTTGTGATGTATTGTACCGGAGGAATTCGTTGCGAAAAAGCAAGTGCCTATTTTAAACACCAGGGTTTTAAAAATGTCTATCAATTAGAAGGTGGTATCATCAATTACGCTAAACAAATTGAGGAAGAAGGCCTGGAAAGCAAATTCATCGGAAAAAACTTTGTGTTTGATAATCGTTTAGGGGAAAGAATTACAGAAGATATTATTTCGCAATGTCACCAATGTGGAAAACCTTGTGACAATCATACCAATTGTGAAAATGACGGCTGTCATTTATTGTTTATTCAGTGTGATGAATGTAAATCGGCAATGGAAAACTGTTGTTCAACAGAATGTCTGGAAATCATCCACATGCCTTTAGTTGATCAGGTTCGATTGAGAACCGGAAAACAAGTTGGAAACAAAGTTTTCAGAAAAGGAAAATCGGAAAATTTGAAATTCAAACATTCAGGTGATTTACCCAATACAGCTTTGGCTGCAGCAGAAAAACCTGTTGACATTCGTCAGAAAGTAAAAGTAAAAAAAGTACTTCTTGGAAAAGCAGAGCATTATTATGTAAAAGCCCAGGTGGCGCAGTTTACGATTGAAAATCAAGAGTTAAATGCCGGAGATAAAATCTTAATTTCCGGACCAACAACCGGTAATCAGGAATTGGTTTTAGAAAGACTGATTGTTGACGGAGCCGAAACTTCAATCGCTAAAATGGGTGATAAAGTTACTTTTGAAGTTCCTTTCAGAGTTAGATTGTCAGATAAAATATATAAGATTCTGGATTAAGCACTGACTTAATTATTAGAAAACCTAACAGATTTTAATGCTGTTAGGTTTTTTTTATACTCCGAAAACAACAAACCGCACAGGTTTCAAAAACCTGTACGGTTTACTTTATAAAACAGGATTTTTTTATGTGGTAAACGGATTCTGGTTGTTTTTCTAATTAATAAAGAATGAATTTAAATAACGCAATTGTGTTGCGATAAAATTAAATACCCTGTAATCAAAATTAGAGGGTATTGATTATTAATGGAATATGTAGTCTTCGACCTGGTCGTAGACCTGCCATTTTCCTTTCACTTTCTGCATGATTATAGTTTTGTTTTCATGAATGAGACCTTCTATATCAGCAGTTGATCCACGTGAAAAGTAAAACAAAACATATTTTTTGTTTTTATAAAAAACAGGGTCAGATATTGAGAATACAAGTCCTGGTTTGTTTTCATACTTATCCAGAAATTTTGTGTTCCACATTCCCAATCTATTTTCAAAAATAAAATCAAATCCAGGAAAATCTTTTGGTTTCCAGTATTTTTTAATGGTGTCATTGGAATAAGTTTCAAGCATAATGTCATAACTTTTTTGATCAAATAACGAACTTCTGTAGTTTTTCTGGACTTCAGCCGTTTTGTCCCCACCATAAAATATGCGTAAAGCATTGCGAAGATCTGCTTTGTCTTTTATGATAATTATGCTTTCATTATTTGTAATTTTTGTTTTAAGGAAAGTATTAATTGATTCGTACCTGCTATGGTTAATAGATGAGCATGAAAGTAGTAATGCCTGGAATACTATTAAAATTAAGATCTTTCTTTTCATAATTGTTTTCTAATTACATGGTTTTCCTTGGGGATTTTGGTTTCCTCTGGATTTGTTTCTGGCTTCTACCGTTTTACGTTGCGCAATTCTGTCCTTATCAGCAGTTGATAGTTTAGCGTTATAAATTGGAGTGCCTTGCAAGCTACCCCATGCTAAGTCTTTGTACATTTGTTGAGCTGCACCTGAGGCAACAGGTGTTCCGGTGTTAAATTCCTGTAAGGCAGAAGCCATTATGTCAACATAGCGATTTGCAATTTCAGCATGATGTGCATCAGCCATGTCATTTGACGGAGATCCGGGATTAGTACTTCGTACATAAGCTTCAAATAAAGTTGGAAAATCGGATAACGAAGAATTTCCGGTTGATTTTTGTTGATCGATAATACTTAAAAAATAAGCATGTATTATTTCGTGAATTAGTGTTGTTGCTACCGATAAATCCGTTGGAGGTGAGTTTGGTTCTGAGTCTATAACTCCATTTAGATAATCCTGATTAATTGTAATTTGATAATTGTTATCAGACAATTTGATAGTTTGCCCAAAAACGGATGGACCTCCTAATACTGGTCCTTTTTGCATAGTAACATCATAAGGAGAGATTGGACCTCCAAAACGTTGTAACATCTTGGTAATGTCATTTTGTTTTAAATTTTTTAGTTTTTCAAGAGCTGATTTTCCGCAAGGATCCAGATTGTTGTCTTTAATTTGTTCCACCCTATTCCAATTTGCCGATCCGCCACTAGAACCACCACCGATTGGTACTATTGGAGGATTTACAGGATTTGTAATAGGGTTGGGCCAGGGACTGCCTCCAGGACCTGTTACAACTACCTCGTTTAGTTTAATAGCGCCTTCGTCTCCGTGGCAGTTATTGCAAACACCCGCTCCACTTGATTTCGAAAAGAGATTATTACCATTGGCTATCCCTTGTTTATAATTATCTTTTCTCGTATCCATGGTCTCTAAGTTAGTAATTCTTAACTCACCGGTAAACGATTCTAGTATTTTGTGTGTGGCTATTTTTTGCAGATCCTCTATTTCTTGTGAATCTTTAAAATCAAAGCTCCATAATTTTCCTGTAATATTATAATCATTGATGTCCAAAATAATTTTTTGTAAAAGAAAAGAGTTGGAAGATTTTACCGGAATTATGGCAACAAAAGAGTTTTCTGCGCTTTGTTGATAGAGGGTTGCGGAGTTCCAAAGTACATCTTTTTCATTGATAGTGTGTTTTGAGTTTAGCCATTCTTTTGAGCGGATAAGTAATGCTGATTCCTGTTTTTCAATACTGGTGTAATCATTTTCAGGAGAACAGCTGAAGATTAGTAAGCATAACAGAACAATCGTTAACAGATTGTAAGGGTGTTTTTTCATTGTATTATTTTTATTAAAACTGAATAAATTTAAGGCAAAAGTATTTAGAAGTTTTTTTATAAGAAAAAATATATGATTTGATATTTAAAGAATAAAATTGTAGGTAAA
>NZ_CAGKLC010000004.1 GCF_903469665.1 Flavobacterium sp. UGB4466
GTTCTATAGGGTATATAAAGTTTAAAAGCAGTGTTATTTTTAATTAACAAAAAGTTAACAATACATTTGTATATACAAATATAAAAAGTTATACATTTGTATATACAAATTATACACTTACGACTATGACAATTGAAGAGGTTATAAAAAGTACAGTTAAGATGGATAATGCGAGAAAAGTTATTCTGAATATCATGTACACGCAAAATGTGATTCAGGATCATTTCAACGAATTGATAAAACCGTATGATCTGTCCGGAGAGCAATACAATGTACTGCGTATATTAAGAGGACAAAAAGGAAACCCTGCTAATATGTGTGTGATACAGGAGCGAATGCTGGCCAAAACGAGCAACACGACCCGATTAGTAGACAAATTATTATTGAAAGATTTCGTTACCAGAAATGTTTGTCCCGGTAATCGACGTAAAATTGAAGTTCTAATCACCCAAAAGGGATTGGATGTATTGAAAGAATTAGATCCGAAAGTAGACGAGCACGAGCGTTTGTTTGCCAAGAACATAAGTCCGGAAGAATTAGAATTATTAAACCAATTATTAGAAAAATACAGAACCCAACAAAATTAAAATTATGAGTACATTATTAGACAATCTAAACTGGAGATATGCAACAAAGAAATTTGATGCCACCAAAAAAATATCTTCACAAGATTTAAACACTTTAAAAGAAGCTGTTAGATTAAGTGCTTCTTCATACGGATTACAACCCTACAAAGTTATTATTGTTGAAAATCCGGAAATCAGAGAAAAATTAAAAGCTGCTGCTTACGGACAGACGCAAATTACAGATGCTTCTCAAATATTTATTTTCGCCAACGACTTAAATCTTGGAGCAGATTCTGTAGATGCTTACATCAACACCATCAGTGAAACAAGAGGTGTTCCTGCTGACGCTTTAGGCGGATTCAGTGACATGATGAAAGGTACTATTTCAAATCTTTCAGTTGAAGCAAAAAATATTTGGACAGCAAAACAAACTTATATCGCTTTAGGTACTTTATTGAGTGCTGCTTCTGAATTAAAAATCGATGCGACTCCAATGGAAGGATTTAATGCTGCTGCATTTAATGAAATCTTAGGTTTTGACAAATTAGGATTAAACACTTCTGTTATCGCAACTGTAGGATACAGACATGATGAGGACGAAACTCAGCACTACAAAAAAGTTAGAAAATCAAACGAGGATTTATTTATCACTATATAATTATTATTAATCAAAATCAATTTTAACAAAATGAAAAATTTAAAGACAATTGCAATAGCATTATTCGTAGCAGTAGCTGGACTTTCAGTAAACGCACAAACTAAAAAAATCGATGTAAAAGCAAGTACTATCAAATGGGTAGGTAAAAAAGTAACCGGAGAGCACTCAGGAACTGTAAACTTCAAAGAAGGTGCAGTAGTTTTCAAAGGAAAAAAATTAACAGGTGGTAGCTTCACTGTTGATATGACTTCATTAACAGCAACTGATATCACCGGAGAATACCAAGGAAAATTAAACGGTCACTTAAAAGCTGACGATTTCTTTGGAACTGACAAATTCCCAACTGCAAAATTAGTTTTCAAAACTATCGGAGCAAAATCAACTGATGTATACACTGTAACTGCTGATTTAACTATAAAAGGAATCACTAAACCTGTAACTTTTGATATCGCTGTAAAAGGAAATACTGCTACAACAGCTTTCAAAGTAGACAGAACTAAATACGATATCAAATACAACTCTGGTAATTTCTTCCAAAACTTAGGAGACAAAACTATCAATGACGAATTTGAATTGACTGTAGCTTTAAAATTCTAATAGCATAAAAATCAGCAATTCCTTATTTTATAAGAAAAACCCCAATAGTTTAACACTATTGGGGTTTATTTTTATATTTTTCCCAAAAAAATAACATTCTTAATACTCCCCTAACGCTTTCGTAATACCATACTGGACTTTGATTAACATTGGCCTTCTACTTTTGAACTTATTAAAAATCAAAAACTGGAAATCAAAATCATAGTTATGAAAGCAAAAATACATCTTATAGTTGTCACGGTTCTTAGTACTTTTTTTCTACAGGCACAACAACAGCCTAAAGGTATTATTGGTACCTCAAACTGGATGAACAACTGGACCAATTTTAAACCTGCCAATACCGAATATAGCGAAGCCACAAACATTATTGCAGGAACTATTAACAAAGACACCAAACTCCTTAAACGCAATACGTATCAGTTAGTTGGAGTTGTTTACGTCACCAACAATGCCGTATTATCTATCGAACCGGGAACTGTAATAAGAGGCGACGATAAAACATGTGGAACTTTGGTAATTACAAACGGATCCAAAATTGTAGCCGAAGGTTTAGAAACAGACCCTATTGTTTTTACATCCAATAAAGAAACGACCCAAAGAAAACCGGGAGACTGGGGTGGAATTATCATTTTGGGAAAAGCACCAATCAATACACTTGGAGGAGTACATACTTTACCTTTTGATCTCGAACCAATGCTAAACCACTATGGCGGTCAGGATGCCGAAGACAACTCGGGAGTTTTAAAATATATTCGAATTGAATATTCCGGACGAAAACTAAGTGCTGCCAAAGAACTTAATGGACTTTCGCTTGCCGGAGTAGGAAAAAAAACAATTTTAAGCAACATTCAGATCAGTTACTCTAATGATGACTCTTTCGAATGTTACGGAGGAGATTTAAACCTGAATAATCTGGTTTCTTATCGAACTACCGATGATGATTTTGATTTTACTCAGGGTGCACAAATCAACATCAATAACAGTATTGCCATTCGTCATCCCTTTTCATCGGATATTTCAGGCTCAAGATGTTTCGAAGTTGATTCTTATGACAAAATCGGAAATACAGACATGAGCAAAAAATTAACTAAAATAAACGCCAGTAACATTACACTTATAAATCTGGAAGAAAATAATCAGGGACTTGTGAGAGAATCAGTCTATGTGAGAGAAAATACTTTTTTTAATTTTACGAACAGTATTGTTTCCGGATTTACACCTTTTGTTCTACTGGAAGGAAATATTGGAAACGGCGAAGTTAATTTGGGAAAAATTACCTTCAAAAACTTAATCGTCAATAACTGTAATGGTGGAATCACAAGCGAAGCCGGCGGAGCAAATACTGCAATTGAAAATTATTACAACAATCCCATTTTTGACATTAACTTTACTAAAATCAAAAACAGCGAATTGTTTACAACACCAAATATCAAAGGAAGTCCGGACTTTAGGATGAACGTAAACAATACCATAGCCATTGGCAACTAAGACCTTAAAACAACCTTACAAGAACAAAATTTAACAAATTTTAAAATTTAAAGAAGTTTTTTTTTACTTTTTATACCTTGTAATTCAAATTACATTTATATATTTGTGAAATCAATATAAGATATGAAAACAATAATGAACAATACTTGGTGGTGGAAGAATTTACGTGAAACGTCGTGAACAAAGCTTCCTATGGTATTATAAAACTATAAATATAAAAGGCTTGTCATCACGACAAGCCTTTTTTTTTGGTCTGAACTCTGATAAGAAAATCTATTAAAAATAAAAAAACGAAAAACTTTGAAACCATTTACACTCAACACACACTACAAACAAATTCTGGCAGACACCATTACACCGGTAAGTGTTTATTTTAAAATCAGAGACAAATTCCCAAATAGCTTACTATTGGAAAGTAGTGATTATCATGGAAATGATAATAGTTTCTCTTACATCTGCTGCAACCCTATTGCAACCATTAAAATTGAGAACGAAATCATTTCAAAAACTTTTCCTGACGGAACGAAAGAACGAATCACTATCGACAGTTCAACGAATATTCCGGAAATTATTCAGGAATTTTCGAGCCAATTCCAATCAGAGAAAAATGATTTTAAATTTATCAATAATGGTTTATTTGGATACATTTCTTACGATGCTGTTCGTTATTTTGAAAAAGTTTCGATTGCCAAAAAAGACAGAGCTACCTCAATTCCTGATGTATTTTATGCTGTTTATCAAAACATCATTGCCATCAATCACTTTAAAAACGAAGCGTACATTTTTTGTCATAGTGTTGATGGAAGAAATAATATTTCGGAGATCGAACAATTATTACAATCGAGAAATATAGCATCTTACAAATTCAGCAAGGAAGGCGAAGGTTTCTCTAATTTAACCGATGACGAATTCAAACACAATGTAGCTTTAGCCAAAAAACACTGCTTCCGTGGAGATGTTTTTCAACTGGTACTTTCACGTCGTTTTACCCAAGGTTTCAAAGGCGATGAATTCAACGTATATCGAGCTTTACGAAGTATAAATCCTTCTCCGTACTTATTCTTCTTCGATTATGGTGATTTCAAAATATTTGGGTCTTCACCTGAGGCACAAATAATTGTAAAAAACAGAAAAGCCGAAATTCATCCTATAGCCGGAACTTTCAAAAGAACCGGAAATGACGAACAGGACGCTGTTTTAGCCAAACAACTATCAGAAGATAAAAAGGAGAACAGTGAACACGTGATGCTTGTCGATTTGGCCAGAAATGATTTAAGCCGAAATGGACATGATGTAAATGTTGAAAAATACAGAGAAGTTCAGTTTTTCTCGCATGTAATTCATTTGGTTTCCAAAGTAACCGGTTATTTACATGAAAAAGCAACCACTATGCAGGTGGTAGCCGATACTTTCCCGGCAGGAACTTTAAGTGGAGCTCCAAAACACAGAGCCATGCAACTGATCGAAGATTATGAAAAAACAAATCGTAATTTCTACGGAGGAGCCATTGGGTTCATGGATTTTGAAGGTAATTTCAATCACGCTATTATGATTCGAACTTTCCTGAGTAAAAACCACCAATTACACTGCCAGGCTGGTGCCGGAATTGTTGCCAGTTCTGATGAAGAAAGTGAAATGCAGGAAGTTTACAACAAACTAAGAGCCTTGAATACAGCCTTAGAGATGGCAGAGAAAATATAAGTCATTTTGTTTCAGGTTTGTCTGCGTTACAACAACGTGAAACTTGAAACTTAAAACTTGAAACAAAAAGAACCTGAAACAAAAAGAACCTGAAGCTTGAAACAAAACTAAAAAAACAACCATAAAACCAACCTAAAAAAAACGATGAAGAACATTATTCCATTTTTGATTGCCATTGTATTATTTACTTCCTGTGAAGCTAAAAAAGAATCAAACACACTTCCTTTAAGCGGAACCTGGCGTCTGATATCAGCTGAAACCACCGAAAAAGATTCTACGTTCTCAACTTTCAATCCGAAAACAAAAATGATTAAAATTATAAATGATAGCCATTTTGCTTTTTTTAATCATGATTTAAATAGCGGTAAGGATTCAACGAATGCGGTTTTCTTTGGCGGAGGTGGAAAATATACTTTAAAAGACAGTATTTATACCGAAAATCTGGAATACTTCAATAACCGTCAATGGGAAAACAATAAGTTTGAGTTTGTTGTAAAAATTAAAAACGATACTCTGATTCAAAAGGGAATCGAAAAATTAGAAAAATTAGGAATCGATCGTATTATCACTGAAAAGTACGTTCGGGAGAAATAAACAGAAATCAGTTGCCAGTCACAGTATTCAGTCTCAGAAAACTTAGCACCTCAGAACCTTAGCAACTTAGAACCTTAAAAAAATGAAAAAAATATTAGTTATAGACAATTACGATAGTTTCACTTATAATTTAGTACACTATCTGGAAGATTTAAACTGTGAAGTTACGGTATACAGAAACGATGAGTTTGATATTGATGAAATTGCATCTTTTGAAAAAATACTACTTTCACCAGGTCCCGGCATACCGGATGAAGCAGGGTTATTAAAAGCGGTGATTCAGAAATATGCTCCAACAAAAAGTATTTTAGGCGTTTGTTTAGGACAACAGGCTATCGGAGAAGTTTTCGGAGGAACACTTTCAAACCTGGACAAGGTATATCATGGTGTTGCTACAAATGTAAAAACAGTAGTTTCAGACGAAATTTTGTTCGAAGGTTTGGGTAACGAATTCGAAGTTGGTCGCTACCATTCCTGGGTTGTTGATGCCAACTTGCCCGATGTTCTTGAAGCCACTTCAATTGATGAAAACGGACAAATCATGTCTTTAAGACACAAAACTTTTGATGTAAGAGGTGTACAATTTCATCCGGAAAGTGTTCTGACACCAAAAGGAAAAAGGATTTTAGAGAATTGGATTAAGAGTTAGACATTAGTCAAAAGTTTTAAAGTCGAAAGTCCCAAAGTCAAAAACTTCACCTTTCCTATTAAAACTTAAAACAGCAATCAATTCCAGAAAAAACATCAAATTTTGAAGACTTTATGACCTTCGACTTTAGACTTTAAGACTTAAAAAAAAATGAAAAACATACTAAATAAATTAATCAATCACGAAGTACTTTCGAAAGAGGAAGCCAAAGACGTGTTGATCAACATCTCAAGCGGGGCTTACAACCCAAGTCAAATTTCGGCATTTTTGACTGTATTTATGATGCGAAGCATTACCATTGATGAACTTTCCGGATTTCGAGAAGCTTTATTAGAATTGTGCATTCGTGTGGATTTATCGGCCTACAACGCTATTGATTTGTGCGGAACGGGTGGTGACGGAAAAGATACTTTCAACATTTCGACTTTAGCTTCATTCGTAGCTGCCGGAGCAGGAATAAAGGTAGCAAAACATGGAAATTATGGGGTCTCCTCTATTTCGGGATCAAGCAACGTGATGGAAAAAATGGGAATAAAATTCAGCAACGATCCGTCATTTTTAGAAAAATGCATTGATCAGACAGGAATTTGTGTTTTACACGCTCCTTTATTTCACCCTGCTATGAAAAATGTAGGGCCAATCCGAAAAGAACTAGCGGTAAAAACATTTTTTAACATGTTAGGTCCAATGGTAAATCCATCTTTCCCTAAAAATCAATTAGTTGGTGTTTTCAATTTAGAATTGGCGAGAATGTATGCTTATTTATATCAAAACACCGATGTTAATTTTACCATCCTGCATTCGCTTGACGGTTACGATGAAATCTCGTTAACCGGTCCGACAAAAATCATTACAAGCGATATGGAAGGCATGTTGAAACCCGAGGATTTCAACGTTCGCCTTTTATCGCAAAGAGAAATTGAGGGAGGAAGAACCATCGAAGAATCAGCCGATATGTTTGTGAGTATTATTTCCGGAAAAGGAAGTGAGGCTCAGAATAATGTGGTTTGTGCAAATGCCGCAATGGCCATTTCAACCGTAACCAAATGCTCTCCTCAGGAAGGTTTTAAGCAGGCCAAAGAAAGTTTGTTTTCCGGAAAAGGGCATCAAGTGCTTAAAAAATTACAAGAACTAAGTAAGTAAAAAATAGTTTCAAGTTTTTTTGTTTCAGGTTTCAAGTTATTGAAACCGGGAACTTGAAACCTGAAACCTGAAACCAATAAAACAATGAACATTTTAGATAAAATAATTGTAGATAAAAAACGAGAAGTCGTTCTGAAAAAATCAATCATTCCCGTTTCACAATTGGAAGCTTCTGTATTTTTTGGAAGAGGAACGATTTCTTTAAGTCAAAAACTGAAGACAAGTTCGACAGGAATAATTGCAGAGCACAAACGCCGTTCGCCGTCTAAATCTGTAATCAATCATAGCTTCACAGTAGAAGAAGTTGTTAAAGGATATGAGAATGCAGGCGCCTGTGGAATTTCAGTTTTAACTGATGGAAAATACTTTGGCGGTTCATTAGACGATTTACTTCTGGCAAGAGCAAGTGTAAATATTCCGCTTTTGCGAAAAGAATTTATCGTCGATGAATATCAGATTTTAGAAGCCAAAGCATACGGAGCCGATTTAATTTTACTGATTGCAGCCGTTTTAACCCGCGAAGAAATCAAATCCTTATCGGAATTTGCCAAACAATTAGGGTTAGAAGTTTTACTGGAAGTACACAATCAGGAAGAATTAGAGAAATCTATAATGCCGAGTTTAGATATGATTGGCGTGAACAACAGAAATCTGAAAACCTTTGAAGTAAGTCTGGATTTCAGCAAACAACTGGCCGCTCAAATCCCGAATGATTTTGTAAAAGTTTCAGAAAGCGGAATTTCATCTATTGAAGCCATTTCGGAATTAAGACCCTATGGTTACAGTGGTTTCCTAATCGGAGAAAACTTTATGAAAACAGATAATGCCGGTCAGGCAGCAACTGAATTTATTAGACAGCTGTAGGCTGTAGGCTGTAAGCTTTAAGCCGTAAGCTGAAAACCGAAAAACTTTCTTAACATTACTAATTTAGCCTAAAGCTTACTGCTTAAACTCTAACCAATCGATAAAAAATAATACGGCATGAAACAAAAGCTTATAGCTTAATGCCTATTGCTTAAAGCATAAAAATAAAAAAAAATGAAACTAAAAATATGCGGCATGAAATATCCCGACAATATACTCGAAACAGGAGCACTCCTGCCCGATTATATGGGATTTATTTTCTGGAAAAAATCCGCACGTTATTTTGACGGAACGATTCCGGAATTGATTCATACCATCAAGAAAACTGGTGTTTTTGTAGATGAAACGGTTGATAACGTATTATCAACAGCAGACAAGTATCATTTACAGGCCGTTCAGTTACATGGAAAGGAAACCGTAGAATTTTGCCAGGAACTGAGAGCTAAGATCGATGCCAAAATTGATGTGACTATTGAAATCATAAAAACATTCTCGATAGATGAACATTTTGATTTTGAAATTCTGGCACCTTTTGAAAAGGTTTGCGATTATTTTCTGTTTGATACAAAAGGAAAATTACCGGGCGGAAACGGAACCACTTTTGACTGGAAAATACTGGAAAATTATAAATCTGAGAAACCAATCTTTTTGAGCGGTGGCATCGGAATTGAAGAAATACCTGCGATAAAGAACCTCAAAGTGCCTATTTACGCTATCGACGTAAACAGTAAATTTGAGACAGAACCAGGATTAAAAAATATAAGTCTATTAAGAAAGTTTCAGAAAAATCTAAAACCTGCTACTTTAAACCCAAAACAACTATACAATGAATTATAATGTTAACGAAAAAGGATATTACGGAGAGTTTGGAGGCGCCTATATACCCGAAATGCTTTATCCGAATGTAGAAGAATTACGTCAGAATTATCTAAAAATAACAAGCGAACCAGATTTTAAAGCAGAATTTGACCAATTACTAAGAGATTATGTAGGTCGTCCTAGTCCGCTTTATTTTGCAAAACGTTTGTCGGAGAAGTACAATACTAAGATATATCTGAAAAGAGAAGATTTAAATCATACCGGGGCACATAAAGTCAATAATACTATTGGACAAATTCTGGTTGCCAAACGCTTGGGTAAAAAAAGAATTATCGCCGAAACTGGTGCCGGTCAGCATGGTGTGGCAACCGCTACAGTATGTGCTTTAATGGGAATGGAATGTATCGTGTATATGGGTGAAATTGACATCGCACGTCAGGCACCAAACGTGGCACGTATGAAAATGTTAGGCGCCGAAGTTCGTCCGGCACTTTCAGGCTCCAAAACATTAAAAGATGCTACCAATGAGGCGATTCGTGATTGGATTAACAATCCCGTAGATACACATTATATCATAGGTTCAGCAATTGGACCACACCCCTATCCCGATATGGTTACCCGTTTTCAAAGTGTTATTTCAGAAGAAATCAAATGGCAGTTAAAAGCAAAAGAAGGACGTGAAAATCCTGATTATGTAGTAGCTTGTATTGGTGGAGGAAGTAATGCGGCCGGAACTTATTATCACTTTCTACACGAACCTGAAGTGGGAATTATTGCCGTAGAAGCTGCCGGAAAAGGTGTAGACAGCGGTCATAGCGCCGCCACCAGTAAATTAGGGAAAATGGGAATTATTCACGGCTGTAAAACCCTTTTAATGCAAACTCCGGACGGACAAATCACCGAACCGTATTCTATTTCTGCCGGTCTTGATTATCCCGGAGTTGGTCCTATGCATGCCCATCTGGCGCAAACCGGTCGCGGGGAATTCTTTTCTGTAACTGATGATGATGCAATGAACGCAGGTTTACAGCTTACCAAACTGGAAGGAATTATTCCGGCAATTGAAAGTGCACATGCTTTTGCTGTTTTAGATCAGAAGAAATTCAAGCCAAGCGATATTGTAGTGATCAGTCTTTCCGGTCGTGGAGATAAGGATTTAGACAATTATATTGATTATTTTAAATTGTAATAAGATAGCAACTATGGAAAAGTTATTCTCTTACGGAACATTGCGATCAAAAGAAATTCAGATGCGCCTTTTTAACAAGGTGTTAATCGGAACCCGAGATCAGCTTCATGGTCACAAACTAAAAAGTCTGCAAATCGAAGAAGAATTTGGAATGGCAGATTATGTTGTAGTTGTACCAAGCGCATCCTCTACGGACCCTATACACGGTGTTGTTTTTGACGTCACAAATGCCGATTTAGCCAAAGTAGATCTATTCGAATCTAATGCGTATAAAAGAGTTCAGGTAACCTTGAATTCCGGAACAGTTGCCTGGATTTATATCGAAAACAAATAATTCTATACCATGATTCTGGCAGCAGCACAAACAAAACCACTCCGCGGGGATATTGATTCCAACTTATTAGAGCACTATCGTCTTGTTGAACTAGCCGTTCAGAATGGAGCAAAATTAATTGCATTTCCTGAAATGTCAATCACGGGTTACGAAAGAGAGTGCGCTCAAAAACTAGCGTTTCAAAAAGACGATTCGAGATTAGATCGTTTAAGAAAATTAGCCATAGAAAATAATATCGTCATCATTGCAGGAGCACCAATCCAAATTGAAACAAAATTATTTATCGGCGAATTTATTATTGCTCCGGACAATTCTGTTTCGATATACACCAAGCAATTTTTGCATGAAGGAGAAGACGATTTTTTTCAATCTTCGTTTGATTATAATCCGATGATTGAAATTGAAAATCAGAAAATTTCATTTGCTATTTGTGCTGATATTGACCATCCGCTGCATCCGCAAAATGCATGTAAGAGAGAAGCAAATATTTATATTGCCAGTATTTTCTTTTCGCCAAACGGGATTCCAAATGCTTACAGGCATTTACAAAGTTATGCCGAGAAACATCAATTGAATGTGCTGATGTCTAATTTCAGCGGAGAATCGTGGGGATCACCATCAGCCGGACAAAGTGCTTTCTGGAATAATAAAGGTGAGCTTATTGGGCAGATGAACGATACAGATTCGGGAATATTATTAGTCGAAAAACTAAATGAGGATTGGACAAGTAAGATTTTAAAAAAATAAAAATAATGCCACAGATTTCAAAGATTTTAACAGATTAAACTATTAAAAAAATGGTTGAAATCCTTTTAATCTGTGGCACAAAAAACATAATAAAATGAACAGAATAACTCAAAAATTACAAGAAGATAAAAAGATTCTTTCTATTTATTTCTCAGCGGGATATCCCAATTTGAATGATACCGTTCCCATCATTCAGGATTTAGAAAAAAATGGTGTTGATTTAATCGAAATTGGCTTGCCTTTTAGTGATCCTTTGGCTGATGGTCCAACCATTCAGGCGAGTTCAACACAGGCACTTCACAATGGAATGACTACCCAAATTCTTTTTGATCAGTTGAAAAACATCCGCGAAAGCGTAAAAATTCCGTTAATTATTATGGGGTACTTCAACCCGATGCTGCAATACGGAATCGAAGAATTTTGTAAAAAATGTGCCGAAATTGGTATCGACGGCTTAATTATTCCGGATTTACCTGTTGATGTTTACGCAGACGAATACAAAGCAATTTTCGAAAAATACGGTTTAATCAATGTTTTCCTGATTACCCCTCAAACGTCAGAAGAGCGTATACATTTTATCGACAGCGTTTCAAATGGATTCATTTATATGGTGAGTTCAGCCAGCGTAACGGGTTCTCAGGCCGGTTTCGGAAATACTCAGGAAAGTTATTTCGAAAGAATTGCCCAAATGAATCTTAAAAACCCACAAATTGTAGGTTTTGGAATTTCAAACAAAGAAACATTTGATCAGGCTACTAAATATGCCAAAGGGGCTATTATCGGAAGTGCGTTTATCAAACATTTAAGTGAAAACGGTTCTGGAAAAATTAGAGAATTTGTTGGAGAGATTAGATAATTAATTTTTCTACTAAATATATAATACTGTCTAGTTTGTCATTTCTCCTCCGTCGAAATCACACTCGTAATTCGACAAAGATTGACTATTATGCAGGAGGAATTTCTTATGCGATTTCTCCCTTCGGTCGAAATGACAAAAAACCATTAAAAGCTGAAAACAGGTCTGTTTTCAGCTTTTTTTGTGCAAAATTATCACGCTTAAAAAGTGTTAATATTTTGTTAAAATAAAATTAAACAACTGTTTAATTTAAACGCTTGTTTAATTTTGTACCCGATTAGAAACAATACCATGTTAAACTTAGAATTAAACGATAAAAAAATTCAAATTCTGGAAGTTGCTGAAAAGCTATTCTCAGAAAAAGGATTTGAAGGGACTTCGATACGGGATATCTCCAAACATGCAAAAATTAATATTGCAATGGTTTCGTATTACTTTGGCTCTAAAGAAAGACTACTGGAAGCCCTTATTATTTACAAAACTGCCGATTTAAAGCTTCAACTTGAAAATTTATTACAGGAAAATATTGAACCTCTCGATAAAGTCAATAAATTAATCGAAATTTACATTACGAGAATAAGCTGTAACAAAGGGATTTTCAGAGTTTTACACTTTGAACTTAACTCTAAAAAAAGAGAGAAAAGTATGATCGCCTTCACAGAACTTAAAAAAGGAAATTTAAAATCGGTTGAGAGTATTATTGCACAGGGGCAGTCTAAAGGAGTTTTTAGAAAAGATGTAATTATTCCACTCATTACTCCTACCATCATTGGAACCTTTTTTCACTTTCACATGAATAGGCCTTTTTTTGAGGAACTATTAAATTTAAAAACAGAAGAGATGTACAACGAGTACATCAAAACCAGTCTTACAAAGCACATTCAACAAACTATAAAAGCGCTACTTGTTTATGAAAATTAGTCAATTAATGCTCTTTGGGGTTTTCTTCATCGGAATTTCGTCAATAGAAGCACAAGAGAAAACAAGTTTAACCTTAGGCGAGGCCGTAAAAATGGCTTGGGAAAAAAGTAACGAAGTTACACTTGCCAACTCTAAGGTAAACACAAAAAAATACGAATTAAAAAGCGTAAAAGACAATCAATACCCGGATATTAAAATTTCCGGTCAATACCAACGTCTTACAAAGGCATCGATTACTATGCCAAATCAAAGTGAAAATGCATCTATCGCATCTCCGGACAGAGCAATGTTTGGAATGGCAACTTTGAGTCTTCCTTTATTTTCAGGATTCAAAATTCAGAATAGTATTGAAGCCTACGATAACTTGTACGAAGCGGAAAATGCTACTGCTGCCAAAACGAAAGAGGATGTTGCTTTAAAAGTAATTACCTATTACACTGCTTTGTACAAAGCTCAAAAAACATTGGATGTTTTAAATGAAAATCAAAAAAGTGCGAAACAACGTGTTACTGATTTTACAGAATTGGAGAAGAATGGAATTATTCCAAGAAATGATTTATTAAAGTCTCAATTACTGGTTTCAAAAACACAATTATCTATTGATGAAGCCACTAACAATCTTAACAATATCAACTTCTATCTAACGACTTTATTAAAGTTAGACCCTAACACAAAACTGCAGGTTAATGAAGCTGATTTTTTCAACTTAAAAACAAGCAATGCACCAACATCAGATGCAATAGCTCTTGAAAACAGAAAAGATTTAGAAGCAATTCGTTTGCAGCAAAAAGCTACTGAGTC
This sequence comes from Flavobacterium sp. UGB4466, assembly GCF_903469665.1. Lineage (GTDB taxonomy): Bacteria > Bacteroidota > Bacteroidia > Flavobacteriales > Flavobacteriaceae > Flavobacterium > Flavobacterium lipolyticum. The sequence continues at coordinate 13,928 of NZ_CAGKLC010000004.1, forward strand.
AAATATCAAAGTAGCAAAGGCTGCCTATTATCCTACATTAGCCTTACTTGGCGGTTATACGGCACTGGACCTTAAAGACATCATAACGGTGAGATATGCTATGAACTTTGGATTAGGTTTAACTTATGACTTATCCGGAATTTACAAAAACAGTGCCCATGTACGAGTAGCGGAAAGCAAAGCTCTGGAAGTTAAAAATAGTGAGGCTGTAATGACGGACCGTATTAAAATTGAAGTTCAAAAATCAATTGAAGATTATGATTTGGCTATAAATCAAAGTGTGGTTTACGATGAAGCTCTTCAACAGGCAAGTGAAAATTACAGACTTGTAAAAGATAAGTTTGACAATGGTTTATCAGATACTAATGATTTGGTTGAAGCTGACGTTGAACAATTAAGCGCTAAAATAAATACCGCATTATCAAAAGCTACTATCATTCAAAAATATTACGAATTACTTTCGGTATCCGGACAATTATCACAATCATTCAATCTTTCTAAAATATAATCGACAGCTCTCATGGAAAAGAAAAAAACAAATACTAAATTCATCATTATACTAGCCGTTTTGGTTTTAGTGGGCGGAACTTACGGAATAACTAAGTACATGCATTCTTTAGCTCACGAAGAAACGGACGATGCTCAAATCGAGAAAAAAATGAATCCGATTATTCCAAGAGTATCGGGATATATTAGTAAAGTATACGTAAAAGATAATGATTTTGTAAAAAAAGGTGATACTTTGTTTACGATTGATAAAAGAGATTATCAGTTAAAAATAGATGAGGCTAATGCTGCTTTATTAGGCGCTGAAGGACAATACGAAGCTGCAAAAGCTGACATTGGAAGCGCTAGTGCAAGCATCTCTGTATCGGATGCGCAAATGAGATCTGCAACTGGTTCTATCGAAAGCGCAAAAATTAGATTAAGACAGATTACAAACGATTACAACCGTTACAATAATTTGTACAAAACACATACGATTACAAAACAACAATACGAACAGGCTCTATCTGCAAAAGAAGAAGCCGAAAACCAGGTACGTGTTTTGCAAGATCAACAACGAGCTAGTTCTTACCAAAAATCAGTAATTCAATCGAAATCAAAAGTTTCTGACAAACAAACTGAAGTAGCTTCCGCTAATATCAAAAAAGCGAAAACAATGTTAGACGTTGCTCATTTAAACCTTAGCTATACGGTTGTAACTGCTGCAATTGACGGACAGGTTTCTAAAGTAGACATTCAACCAGGACAATTAGTTCAACCGGGACAATCTTTATTCTACATCATCAACAACAATGAAGCTTGGGTTGTAGCTAACTTCAAAGAAACGCAATTAAACAAAATGGTTGCCGGACAAAAAGTAAGTCTAAAAGTGGATGCTTATCCAAACTATGAATTTAAAGGTACTGTAACCTCTTTTTCTCCTGCAACGGGATCTCGTTTTTCTTTATTACCTCCTGATAATGCAACCGGTAACTTCGTAAAAACAATTCAAAGACTACCCGTAAAAATTAGTTTAGACGAATCAAACGATCCTGAGAAAGTAAAATTACTAAGACCAGGGATGAATGTTGATGTAGATGTACATTTAAAATAACATAATGGCAGCAGTACAAGCAGACGATGATTTAGTAGAATACGGATTCAGACGTGTCATTATTACGATTACGGCGGTACTTTGTGCCCTGCTTGAAATCGTCGACACGACCATTGTAAACGTAGCACTAACAGACATGCGAGGTAGCCTTGGTGCTACTTTGACTGATGTGGCCTGGGTAATTACAGCATACGCCATTGCGAATGTGATTGTAATTCCGATGACGAGCTGGCTTTCACAACAATTTGGAAGACGTAATTATTTTGTGGCTTCTATCATAATATTTACGGTCTGTTCCTTTTTATGCGGAAACGCCTCCAATATTTGGGAACTGGTAGCCTTTAGATTTGTTCAGGGTATGGGTGGAGGTGCCTTACTGGTAACAGCACAAACCATTATCACCGAAAGTTATCCCGTAGCAAAACGTGGAATGGCTCAGGCTATTTACGGAATGGGGGTAATTGTTGGACCAACTTTAGGACCGCCATTAGGAGGTTATTTAGTAGACAACTACTCCTGGCCTTATATTTTTTACATTAATATTCCATTGGGGATCATTGCTACAATTTTAGCATTAACCTTCGTAAGAAGTCCTAAGTATGGAGAAAAATTAAAAGCCAATCAGGTTGACTGGTGGGGAATTATATTGCTTGCAGCCTTTATCGGGTCTCTACAATTCGTTCTGGAGCATGGGCAACAAGACGATTGGTTCAACGATTCAACTATCATAACTTTAAGTGTGGTTACGGTTTTAGGATTGGTCTTATTTATTTGGAGAGAGCTTACTTATAAACATCCAATCGTAAACTTAAGTGTTCTAAAGGATGGAAATCTTAGAATAGGAACTGTAATGTGTTTCATTCTTGGTTTCGGTCTGTACGGATCGACTTTAATTATACCAATCTACACGCAATCTATTTTAGGATGGACCGCAACCGATGCCGGATTATTATTGATTCCCGGGTCTATTACCACAGCAATCATGATGCCTTTTGTCGGGAACATGATTCAGAGAGGAGTTCCGCAGGGCTATATGGTTGGAGTAGGATTTTTGGTATTCTTTTTCTTTACCTTTATGATGCAGACCCGTATGACTCCTGATACCGGAGTTGAACATATGTATTGGCCTCTAATTTTAAGAGGAGTTGGTTTAGGATTACTTTTTGTACCTATTACGACACTCTCTCTATCTACCTTAAAAGGAAAACATATTGGTGAAGGAGCTGCTTTTACCGGAATGATGAGACAACTAGGAGGTTCGTTTGGTATTGCCATTATTACCACGTTTATTACTCGTTTAGGACAGGAACACCGAGTAAACTTACTAACCAAGTTAGATCCTGCAAAATACGAAGTACAACAGCGTATTGCAGGAATGCAAAGAGCTTTTATGTCTAAAGGATATAGCGCAGACGTTGCATTGAAAAAAGCCTACCAAGCCATTGAATATTCTGTAATGAAACAAAGTACCGTAATGGCTTATATGGATATTTTCATGTATTTGGGAATTATGTTCTTATGCTGTATTCCAATTATTCTTTTAATCAAAAAAGGAAAAAACAAGATTAATCCTGCTGATGCAATGCATTAATAATAATTGATTTATAATACGTAAAAACGCCGAGTTCATTCCTGTAACTCGGCGTTTATTTTTTTCAAACATTAATAATTTAACCGCAAAGCACGCAAGGATATTATTTCTAAGAAGCTTTAAATATGAAAAGTTCGCAAAGCTTTGTGTAAAAACTTTGCGAACTTTGCGTAAATCATTGTGTTCTTTGCGGTTAAAAACCTAAGTATCTCAGCATCTTAGCCCCTCAGAACCTTAAAAAAAACCTATCTCGTAAACACCAAATGATTTCCCTTTGAAAGATTACCATCAAACTGATACCCTTCATAATTAAATCCTTTTAAGTCTTCAATAGTTTCAGCATTAGTATCAATAATATAACGCACCATCATCCCTCTTGCCTTTTTGGCAAAAAAACTGATTATTTTGAGTTTTCCGTCTTTATAATCTTTAAAGTCCGGTGTGATCACAGGAACTTTTAAAGCTTTTACATCTACCGCTGAAAAGTACTCGTTACTTGCTAAATTCACGAACAGCTCTCCCTTAGACAACTCTTTATTTAATGCTTTTGTCACGGTTGGTTTCCAAAACTCGTGCAGATTTTTATACTCCCCCACTGGCAATTTTGTTCCCATTTCCAGACGGTAAGCCTGCATTAAATCTAATGGTCTCAAAACGCCGTAAAGTCCTGACAGAATTCGAAGTTTACTTTGAAGAACGTCGAGTTTCTCCACCGGAATAGTATAAGCATCTAACCCCGTATAAACGTCTCCATCAAAAGTATAGACTGCCGGACGGGCATTTTCAGGTGTGAATGGTGTTTTCCAATCCTGATTTCTTTTCCAGTTCAAATCTGATAATTTAGCTGAAATCGACATTAATTCAGATAACTCAGCAGGTTTTTTAGTCTTTAAGATTTTATGAACCTCACGTGCTTCTTTTAAAAAATAAGGTTCTGTATGTTGAGTAGTAGGTAATTCTTTTTCGAAATTCAGTGACTTTGCAGGCGATATAACAATTTTCATGTGTACATTTTTATATACTCCAAAAATACAAATTGAATTTTTAAAAATAACAGATCTGAATTGATTTGTTCGATCGCATTATAAAGGTTTTTTTTCGCCACGAATTCACGAATTAACTTTTTAAATTAAATAAAATCCGTGAGTTGTTTCGCACGTTCACATTACTAAATATTTATTTTGCCACAAATTTTCGCTAATTTCTGTTTCTATACCTAATCTAATTCGCAGAAATTCGTGTAATTCGTGGCAAACTTTTTTCTATTAATAAAATCCTAGCACTCAAACTGTGAATTTATTCAAAAAAGTGAGCCTTAGATTATAATAGGCATTTTCTATGTCGTAAATTTGCAACCATAAAATTCCAAAAACATTTTCAATGCAAAATTGAAAGTTGTATTCAAAAAAATAGCCACGAATTCACGAATTAAAATTTTTTAAATTAATTCGTGAATTCGTGGCAGAAAAAAATTTAGAACATGACAAAGATTTTGTACCAGCTGGAAAGTTATCAAATAATGGGAATTTTATTTGATGTTCATAGAAATTTAGGTGGAGGCTTTTCTGAAATCGTATATAAAGATGCTTTAGAATATGAATTTAAGAAAGAGAATATTCCATTTGAAAGAGAAAAAGAATATTTGGTAAACTATAAAGACATAATATTGAATCACAGATTTTACGCTGATTTTATTTTGTTCGATAAAATTGTACTTGAAGTAAAATCGAGTGAATTTTTACATCCAAAATACATTTCGCAATGTCTTAATTATCTCAAAGTTTCTAAAACGCATTTAGCAATTTTAGCGAACTTCAATTCTGTCTCACTTGAATACAAACGTATTATTTAATAAAATTCGTGAATTCGTGGCTATACAAACAAATTATAAAACTGCATTACAACATAAAATCTTCGATATCATTTCGAAGGCATCCCGGGAACTTAATGTTGACAGTTATGTCATCGGAGGTTTTGTTCGGGATTTACTTTTAAACAGAGGTTCTAAAAAAGATATTGATGTTGTTGCTGTGGGCAGCGGTATTGAATTGGCATTAAAAGTTTCTGAATTATTGCCCAACAAACCAAAGGTACAGATTTTTAAAACTTACGGAACCGCCATGCTTCGTTTTGAAGATACTGATATTGAATTTGTCGGAGCAAGAAAAGAATCTTACAGTTCTGACAGCCGAAATCCGGTAGTGGAGAACGGAACCCTGGAAGACGATCAAAACCGTCGCGACTTCACCATTAATGCTTTGGCTTTATCATTAAACGAAAAAAACTTCGGAGATCTTTCTGATCCTTTTAATGGTTTGTCTGATTTAGAGAACAAAGTCATCAAGACCCCTTTGGATCCGGACATCACTTATTCTGATGATCCGTTGCGCATGCTTCGTGCGATTCGTTTTGCCACACAGTTGAATTTCGAAATAGAAGAAAATTCATTGAATGCCATCACAAAAAATGCTGACCGCATTAAAATTATATCAGGTGAAAGAATTGTTGACGAATTAAACAAAATTCTCTCCACTCCTAAACCTTCAACCGGCTTTTTACTATTGTACCAAACAGGACTTTTAGATTTAATTTTACCTGAATTAACAGCATTAAATCAGGTCGAAGAAATTGAAGGCCATACCCATAAAAACAACTTTTACCACACACTGGAAGTGGTCGACAATATTTGCCCGAATACAGATGATGTCTGGTTACGCTGGGCAGCTTTATTGCACGATATTGGAAAAGCACCGACAAAACGTTTCAATAAAAAACAAGGCTGGACTTTTCACGGGCATGAGTTTTTAGGTGGTAAAATGACTAAAAAGATTTTCGAACGTCTGCACATGCCGTTGAATCACAAAATGAAATTTGTACAAAAAATGGTTATCATGAGTTCACGCCCTATTGTTTTGGCTGACGACATCGTAACCGATAGTGCAGTGCGTCGTTTGGTTTTTGATGCCGGTGAGGATGTCGAAAATCTAATGACTTTGTGTGAGGCAGATATCACCACCAAAAATCCGTCAAAGTTTAAAAAATACCATAAAAACTTCGAGCTCGTCCGCAAGAAAATCGTTGAAGTCGAAGAACGCGATCATGTTCGTAATTTTCAACCGCCCATTTCGGGTGAAGAAATTATGAAAATCTTTGATCTGAAGCCTTCAAGAGAAATCGGAATTTTGAAAGAAGCTGTAAAAGAAGCAATTCTTGAAGGTGACATTCCAAATGAGTATCAGGCTGCTTATGATTTTGTGATTAAAAGAGCTGAAAAATTAGGCATAAAAAAAGTATAAAGAATTAAGTATTATTTTATAAAATGAAAAAAGAAAATAAATCAGTAATCATCTGGTTGCTATCGGGTTGTGCTTTATTGTTTTTAATGGTTGTCGTTGGCGGAATTACCCGTCTGACCAATTCAGGTTTATCCATGACCGACTGGCATTTGGTAACAGATACCTTTCCTCCACTGACAGAAGCAAAATGGAATGAAGCATTTGAACAATACAAGAAATTTCCAGAGTACCAAAAAATTAATATTCACAACGATTTTCAGCTTTCAGATTATAAATTCATCTATTTTTGGGAATGGTTCCACCGCTTCATTGGACGCATCATCGGACTGGTTTTCTTTGTTCCTTTTGTTTATTTTTTAATTCGAAAAAAACTCGATCGTCCAACCATAAACAAATGTATTGTTCTTCTGGCAATGGGAGGTTTTCAAGGGTTCTTAGGATGGTTTATGGTGCGCAGCGGATTAATCGACAATCCGGATGTTAGTCATTTCAGACTTTCTCTTCATCTTACTTTTGCCTTTATTACTTTTGCTTATACACTTTGGGTTGCCTTGGATTTAATTTATCCGGAACGCAATGTTTATAAAATAATTCCGCTTCGTAATATTGCAAGAATAGCTCTTGTCGCTTTACTGATTCAAATTATTTACGGCGGATTTGTAGCAGGTCTTAATGCCGGTTTAATACACAATCACTGGCCTTTAATGAGTGACGGACAATTTATTCACGATTCGGTTTTTATTGAACAACCAACTTTGGTTAAAAACTTAATCGAAGGAAAAAGCGGAGTTCAGTTTGTGCATAGAACTTTTGCTTATGTAGTAGTAGCGCTTATCCTTTTCTTATATTACAAAGGAACTCGATTTTCTCTAACCAGAAATCAGTCTAAGGGAATCGACGTTCTTCTTGTTTTTGTTTTCATTCAGTTCTTACTGGGCGTTTTTACACTTTTATACAGCGTTCCTTTAGCTTTAGGATTAATTCATCAAATTATGGCTTTTTTCCTTTTGAGTGCCATGACCTACACTTTGCACCGATTGAGTAAATAATAACTTAAATTATATAGAAAGAGCTGGAAAATTCCAGCTCTTTTTTATTTAGAATATGGCCCGAACTCAAGGCTCTCTATATTTGATAACCTATTTTTTAAATCGAATTAAAATCCGCTCCTACAAAATGCGTCGAGCCAATGGCTCTTTGTCTTAACTATTAAAACTGTTCAGGCACATTATAAAATTCCGAAGGAATGACCAATATTGTAGCAATGGATTTTAATCCATTGAAAAATAAATTCAACCCACAAAAAAGTTCCGTAGGAACAATACATGTATTAAATAAGTTTACCCCAGCCAGTTTTTAAAGTCCTGTACTTTCTCGCGGCTCACAATTACCTCATCCTCTTTATAAGTAGGTAAAATTACCTTTAGCCGTGAATTGGTGTACACCTGAATTTCTTTTATCGCCGTAAGCGGAACAATGAATTTTCGGCTAACGCGAAAGAAATCTTTTTTATCGATTTCCTGCTCCAGGATTTCCAAAGTCGAGTCAATTAAATAATTTCTATTATCAAAAGTATGAATGTAGGTTCCTTTATTTTCACTAAAGAAACACTCAATTTCGTCTGTGGTAATAACCTTTAAGTGCTGCCCGATTTTAACTGTAAATCGTTTTTTATAATTCTTTTCAAAGGGGTTTGACAACATTTGACGAATTTGTTCAAAATCAAGTTGCAAATTTGAATTTTCTGAACTTGTTTTCGGTAATCTTGTTCTGAATTTTGCAACAGCAACTTCCAGATCATCTTCATCAATGGGTTTTAAAAGATAATCGATACTGTTTAATTTAAATGCTTTTAAAGCATATTCATCATAAGCCGTGGTAAAAATAATGGCGCTCTGAATATTTATTTTTTCAAAAATTTCAAACGATAAACCATCAGACAATTGAATATCCAAAAATATGAGATCCGGATGTTCGTTATTTTCAAACCAATAAACGGATTCTTCAACAGAATGTAACATGGTCTTTACAGCAATATCTAACTTTTCGAGTTTTCGTTGTAGTAATCTTGCCGCCGGTTTTTCGTCTTCTATAATTAATGTGGTCATTTTGTAAGATGCAAAAATTAAAAATTCAGTTTAAAATTACTTCCATTTATTTTTATTTTCAGCCTCTTTCTTCATTATTTTTTGAATTTTCTTTTGCTCCCAATCCCTATTAAAAAAAACATCAGGGCCAAAAACGGAAATTCCATGAATCACTAGAGCAATTCCCCAAAAAAAAGCAGTCGAGTAAATTTCCCAATCACGGAATCCTCTAATGACAAAATGATCTCCTATATAACTTTGATTCAGACTTGAAACAATGATGATAATGTTCACCAATATATAAACTCTTAAATGCGAATAAAAGCCTTTAATTCTTTTTACTTTTTTATATGCCAAATTGAAACTTTCGTCTGTACTAAACTCATGTGAATACTCTTCGTACATCTGTCTTCTAAACTGTCCCATATTATTTTGATTTAAAAATTATTGCCATTTTGTATTATTGTTCTGTGCCTCTCTCTCCATATACTTTTGGATCTTTTTTTGTTCCCATTCACTGCTGAAAAAAATATCAGGGCCAAATACAGTAAAAGCATGAATGCCTAAAGCTACTCCCCAGCATATCGCTGTCGAATAGGTACGCCAGTCTAACAATCCGTTTTCATAAACACTATGGCTGAAATAATCTCTGTTTAAATTAGAAACTATAATAATGGCATTCACAATCAAATACACTTTTAAATGCGTGTAAAAACCTTTGATTTTTTTCACTTTTCTGTAGGCTAAATTATAGCTTTCGTCTGTACTAATTTCATCCCTGAAAGCTTCGTACCTGTCTCTTCTATATCGTCTCATTTTACTATAATTATTGCCATTTATTTTTATTCTCTCTCTCTTTTTCCATCAGTTCTTTGATCTTTTTCTCTTCCCAGTCTTTTCCGAGAACCGGAAACACTTTAAAGACTTTCAAACCATGAAAAACCACTCCAACTCCCCACCACATTAAGGGCCAGTAAAACCATAAATGTCTTGGTGATGTATAAAGATTGATAAAAATCAGAACCAGATTTACAATAACGTATGCCGTTAGATTGCCATAGAAACCTTTGATTTCCTCCACTCTCTTTTTTGCGAGGTAATATTTATCCTCTTCATTCAAATCTACTTCCATGATTACTCCCATTTTTGTTTTTTTTCCTTTTTCTCTAAAATGCTTTTCATTTTACGCTCTTCCCATTCTTCTCCAAAAATTTTAAAAGAAGCGAATATCTCTATTGCCGATACTACAAAAACAGTAGTCCAAATACACATGACAAATCCGTTCAGATATTGTACAGGAAAAATATTAAGCGGAAGCCCAAAATAATCTTTTAAAATATAAAGTATAAGACCTGCACTATAGAAAATCACATGAGTGTAAAAAGCCTTTAACTTCACCACCTTTTTACTTGCCATCTTTTGAAGTTCAAAATCTTCCTGTTCCTTATTAAAATTAGTTTCCATAATTATTTTTAGATTTGCTGGTTCTTTCTTTTTCCAAAATTTCTTTGATTTTCTTCTCCTCCCAGTCTTTACTGAAAAATGGCGGGATATCAAACACTGTCAGTCCATGAATGACTACTCCTACTCCCCAACCCAAAACACACCAGACAAACCACAAATATTCGGGCGAGGTTATAAGATTTACGGCTATCACAATAATGTTTACCAGTATAAAAACCGCCAGGTGCTCGTAAAACTCTCTAATTTCTTTTACTTTTTTCTTGGCCTGATAAAAACGTTCTGCTTCAATAAAATCCTTTTCCATGGCTACTTCCAGTTTTTTTGTTTGTTTTCCCGTTCCAGAATCTCTCTTATTTTTCGTTCTTCCCAATCTGAGCTGTACCCAAATACCTTAAAAGCATGCATGACAACCCCAAACCCCCAGCCTAAAGCCGAGAACCAAAACCACTGAAATCCAGGAGAATACCTCAAATTTATAAAAATTAAAAATGGTATCACACAACAATATGAAATTACGTTACCGTAAAAACCTTTTAGTTCCTCTACTCTTTTCTTAGCTCTGAAATAAGCTTTATTTTCGTCGCTGTATTCTGCACTTGTTTCCATGACTGTAATTTGTTTGGTTAAAATTGGAATTTTAACGGTGAAATTTTCTTCGTTTTGTTCAATCAGAACTTTTCTGTTAGTTACAATTGAATATCGGTTCACAATGTTCTGCAATCCTACTCCCTGCCTGTCCTGCAAAACTTCTTTCTTCTGAAAATCATTTTGTATCGCCAGATAATCTCCCTCTACAAAAATCCTGATATGCAAAGGTTTTTGCTCGCTAACGATATTGTGTTTTACTGTATTCTCTAATAAAAGCTGCAAGGATAGCGGAACTACTTTTGCATCGGGATTGATATTGCTCGTTGGTAATTCATAAAACAAACTGTTCTCGAATCGCATTTTAAGCAAATTCATATAGGTTTTAGCAAACGACAGTTCATCTTCAACAGAAACCAGCTCCTTGTCTTTTTGCTCTAAAACGTAGCGATAGATTTTAGATAAAGAGGTCGTAAATCGTTGTGCATTATCCGGATTTTCTTCGATTAAAGAACTAAGAACGTTTAAACTGTTAAAAAGAAAATGAGGGTCTATTTGATTTTTTAAACTTTCGAATTTTGCATTGGCCGTTCCTGCAATAATCTTTTGCTGTGTTACTTCAAATTTGGATGCCTGTTTCCACTTCACCATAAAGCTTCGGGCCTGCATGAAAGTTGATACTCCGAGAGACAGAATCACATAAAAGAGGTGTGCCCAAATCATTCTTTCACTAAAAAACTGATCCGGCGGAAGGTCCTGAACAAATACACAAACAACATAATTGATTCCCAAAACAACCGGAACGGTATACAATATGGTAATCAAAATTCCGTAGTACACCCTTAGATTGGTTTGTTCCAGCCAATCCCATTTTTTATCTAAAAGAACGTTAATAAATCCGTTACCAAAGCCCAATCCAAAAGAGTAAAGGCAGCTTATCCCGAAGGTTAGTAATACATTTTCAATATTTAAATCGGTACCAAGAAAGGCACAGAATAAAATGGTAAAGACCATAGAAATCTTGAAACACATAAGAGTTCCACTTTTCAAATCAGCAAATGAGTTTCTATGATCTTTCATTCTATTCTGTTGGTATTAAATTTATTTTTTACAATTCTTTTGTGTTTCCAAAGCTCTTTCTAGTCCCCATTTTGGAGAAAAAGGTGTCGCTGGTTTAAAAGTAGCAAAAAGTTCGACAGCTTTATCCACTTGTGCACATAACGGTTTGGTATCAACCCCTGACCATTTTGCTCCTCCAATCTGATAATCCGCTTCACCAAAAACAATTCTCGGATTATTCGGGTCTATCGCTTTTCCTTTTGCATAAGCTTCCATCACCTTAGCCGAATATTTCATTCCGTTTGTCATTGGATCAGCTACTACCCAGGCTGTATAGATTAAAGCCTGCATCGCATAAAGCTCGGCATTATTTTGATCTTTAATAAATTCTGTATCCAGTGCATCTTGCGCTTTCGTCAGCAACAAATCGATTTTCGTTTTATCTTTTTCAGAAAATGCTGCTGTAGTATTGATTAAGGCTACATAGTAATTTGGCAAATAACTGTTTTTTTCTGCTGCAGCAATTCTCTCAAACATAGCCGAAGCTTCCGTATTTTTTCCTTCTTTCCAAAGCCCGAAAGCTTTTCCCATTCCTTGTTCAAATTGTGTTTGTGCCGAAGTTAGCAATACGGTAAATAATGCGATTGTGGTAATAATTCTTTTCATTTTGATAGTGTTAAATTGGTTACTGTTTTTAGTTTTAGATGTTTTAAAATACGATGTTAACTTTTGAATCGTTGTTTACGCTAAATTTAGCATCGTTATAGATTGGAGGTCCCATAAATCCTTTGGCATTATTCGAACAGGCATAATCTTCAGAAGGAATTCCCATCATATTGCGGTCCAGTTTTCCGTTGCTGTTTTCGTCATGATAAGTCGAGATTCCGTATTCTCCTTTGGGAACCCCAACAAAAGTTACCGTAGCTTCATTATTTTTAATTTCGGAAACTATGCTTTTGTAAGTCGTTTTAAGAAATGTTGTATCGGAATTGTACAAACCTACTCTAACAGTTCCTTTATTGTTTTTCAAACCTGAAACAGCAACTGTAAGGTTTACATTCTGCGCAGATAACAAACTGCAGATAAACAGCATAAGTAAAGTGATAATTTTGACCATGATTTCTTTTTTTAAGGTTCTAAATGACTAAAACTCTGATTTTTTCTGATGATGATTAAAACTCTTTTTTTTTAGGTTCAAAGGTTCAGTGTGACAAAAGGCTCAAAGGTTTTGATTTTGTAATTCTTAACCTCTCTCTCTATTCCTTTTAATTTATACTTCAAAAGTATATCGGATTTTATTCTTTTAAAATTAAATGATACCGAGTTGTTGATTTTGATGACTGAATTGTTTTTTTTTGAGGTACTAAGGTTCTGAGAGACTAAGGTACTAAGGTTTCTTCTAAATAGCTCAGTGTCATAAGTATCTTAGTACCTTAGTCTCTCAGAACCTCAGCAACTTAGAGATTCTTCAACTGATTCTCATTCTTATTCTGACTAATGGTCCAGAAGAAACCAACGAAGAAAAAGCGATCGGCGGTTGGTATCACGGCTTGTCTGTTGTAAACTCCGTTGGTATCGGGATTCCTTGCATAATCATATCCAAAAACATTTTGAGTTCCCAATACATTTGAAACAGAGAAATACAGAATTTTTTGAGTGGTTAACAAATAAGCCCAGTTGAAGCTCAAACTATTATATGCTTTTGTTCTTCCATTCATAAACTGCGTCTGATTTGGATCGTTGTACGGACGTCCGGAGCTGAAACTGTTAGTAAAACCAATCTGAGATTTCCAATCGGTAATAAAATATTTGGTTACGACAGACAGGGTATGATGAGCCACAAAACTAGGAGTTACCATCGCTGGAAAATTCTTGTACTGTCTCTCTGAATCGATATAAGAATAAGAAATCCAGTACTCCAGGTTTTTATGCAGATTGCTGTCTCTCCAAAACAAATCCAATCCTTTTGCATAACCCGAACCGTTGTTGTTGAAAACCGAATTATACTGAATTTCTCTCGTATTGTATTGTACTAAATTGCTATAGTCTTTATAGTAGGCCTCTGCTCTAAAAGTTTGCCCCGGTTTGGTGAACTGATAATTTAAGATATAATGTCTCGCTTTTTCACTTTCAAACTGATGGTATTTGGAGTATTTAATATAATCAACTACTGGTGTCTGCGTAAAATCTCCGTAAGCAAATGAAAACTGACTGGTTTTTGAAATTTTATAAGCCAGAGAAGCTCTTGGTGCAATGTTGGTTTCGTTCAGCAAACTGTTATTTGAAAGTCGGAAACCTACTTTTGCAGCCAGTTTTTTCGAGAATAGAATATCTCCTTCGGTGTAAAAAGCGGCAATATTAGAATCATAGCCATTTGCCGTTTTTATAGTATTATTATCCGTAAAATTTTCATTAAACTTTGTGATGAAATAATCGGCTCCAAATGACAACTTGAAATAATTCGAGATGTTTTTTCTCAATTTTAATTTTAGCTGTGCTGCATTTTCATTGTTGTCTACATCATTAATATCAAACTTGATTTTGTTTTTGCTGTATCCGTAACTAACTCCTGATGTGAGCTGCCAGCCTGTTCCAAAATCTCCTTTATAAGAGGCATTCAGATAAAAGTTATTGTTGTCCAGATCCGTTCGGATAGGATTAGCGAAATTGACATTTTTCTGATTCAAATCGAATTTCTCTGCATCAAAAGCAGCGTAGAATTTAAAAATTCCTCTCTCAAAATTATAGCGATATACAGCTTCCCCTCCCAAAGACTGATACGGATTATTCCAATCTACGTTTTGCGGAATTACAGCCTGGTAAGGTGCCAGATTAATATAATTGGTATTGATACTGAACGAGCTTTTTTTCCATTTTTGAGTATTCCCTACTCCTAAACCCACAGTCATTAAAGCAATATCCGTTTTATTCTGATCCGGTTCATCCTGAGTGTTTAACAACAAAACACTTGATAAAGCTTCACCATATTCTGCGGAATATCCTCCGGTTGAAAACGCAATTCCGCTAAACAAAAATGGAGAGAATCGGCTTCGGGTGGGTAAATTATTAGTCGTTGCGCCATAAGGCTGTGCTACACGAAGTCCGTCTACAAAAGTTTGTGTTTCGCTTGCCTCCCCTCCACGAACAAATAAACGTCCATCTTCGCCAACACTTTGTGTTCCCGGTAAAGTTTGTAAAGCTGCAATAATGTTTCCCGCTGATCCGGCAGTAGTCACAATATCCAGAGGTTTTAAAACTGAAACTCTTGCTTTATCACCTGATTCTAATGTTCCTGCAGTAATAACAACGGCGTCAAGTGCATTTACATTCTCTCTCAGTTTCACTGTTTGATCTTTATAATTGGCAACATCTATTTCCTGTTTGAAAGTTTCGAAAAGCAAAAAACTCACTACCAAAAATTTATTTCCTTTTTCACTGGTTTCGAATGAAAAACTACCGTCTTCAGCACTTGTCGCTCCGTCATAAGTTCCGTCTATGTAAATATTAGCGCCCTGAACCGGCTTTCCTTTTTGATCAACCACTTTTCCTGAAATCGTATTCTGGGCAAAAGTAAAAATGGTAAAGAATAATAAAATAAAAGTAATTTTGGTTTTCATGATTTTGGTTTTTGATAGAGCAAATGTATTTTAACATTTCCTGTTAAAAAATATTAAATAACCCAATTGTAGAATTTTAAGGATGAGTTGTAAATATCTAATTTGTATCTTAGCTATGAATTCTAAAATCTTCACTTATGTCAGAAAGCAAAAGAATTTCAAATCTGTATCAATCCATTTATAATGGTGATCCATGGCTGGAAGTTAACTTAACCAAAACTTTAGAAAATATAACTGCCGCACAGGCCTACCGGAAGATAAATCCTAACTTAAATACCATTTGGGAAATTACCAACCATTTGATCCAATGGAGGAGAAACATTCTAAACCGTATGCAGGGAGAGACCGTAATAACGCCGGATCACAACTATTTTGTGCCTGTATTGGATCCATCAGAAGCGGCCTGGGAGCAGTCACTTCAAAGTCTGGCAAAATCACAGGAAGCCTGGAGTACTTTCTTTCAGGATTTTGATGATGCCGATTTGGCTAAAATATATGTGAATAATGGTCATACTTATTACGAACATCTTCATGGAATTATTCAACATGATGTGTATCATTTAGGACAAATTGTTATCTTGAAAAAACTTCTTTAAAAATTTTATAATGATTGATGAAAAATTAGATTACCGATGGCAGAAAATTAAAAATGGAAAACCTTTTCTTGCTATTATGAATCTTGAAATCAGTAAAAACGATAATCAAAATGAAATCATAGAAGAATACGACGGTAAAGGCTGGGTCGGAATGGGCAATTTTGTAAGCATCCCAGCTAAAGATGAACCTGGTAAAGCACATTTTAGAAATTGGAGAAAAGCAGTTATCAAGGGCCTCGAATTTGTTTTTTCTAAAACTGATACGAAATGGACTGTTAAGATAAAAAAAGTAGAAGGACTAATTGCTACAGACACAAATCCTACAATTGTAGGCTATGCCGCTATATTAGCTTTTTGCAGACAAACTAATCTGGAACTGGATTTTGATACCAGCCGCAAAATTGAAGATTTCACCTTCAAAAGCTGGGAAGTTAAAAATAGTGATATAAAAATTCCAAATTTTACAGATTTGAAATATGAAGATGATGATTTCAATGAATAACGTCTCAAAGACTTCACAATATTTTACTGCAACTTTAAAATTTTCTCTCATGAAAAAAAATCTCTTTTTACTCACATTCTTTATAGTTAATACTATCGCTCTTTCTCAGGAATCAGAAACTAAATTCGATGAAAAACTAGCTAAATCTCTGAATGCCGACGAATATGGAATGAAAAAATATGTCTTCTGCCTTTTAAAATCCGGAAGCAACACCACCGCATCCAAAGAAGAAAGCAAGAAACTGTTTGAAGGTCATATGGAGAATATCGGAAAATTAGCCAAAGAAGGAAAACTGGTTGTTGCCGGTCCTTTTATGAAAAACGACCGAAATTATCGCGGCATCTACATTTTTAATGTTGAAACCATAGAGGAAGCAAAAGCATTGGTAGCTACAGATCCTGCCATAAAAGCCAATCTGCTTGAAGCCGAATTAACCCCTTGGTACGCCACAGCAGCTTTGCAGGAAACCTTAAAAATACACGACAAAATTGCCAAGAAAAAAATATAAAAACACTTTATGAAAACCGAAAAGGAAAAAATGATTGCCGGAGAATATTATCTGGCAGGTGACCCTATTTTAGTAAAAGAACGCCGAAAAGCCAAAAACTTACTGCACCGCTTAAACGTCACCGAATACCGAATGACCAAAAAAGCCAAGGAAATTTTAGCAGAATTGATTCCGAATGCAGGCAAGAGTTTTTATATAGAACCTCCTTTTCATTGTGACTACGGTTACAATATTTCCTGTGGCGACAACGTTTATTTTAATGTAAACTGTGTTGTTTTGGACTGTGCTCCGGTCAATATTGGATCAAATGTGTTCTTTGCGCCAAACGTTCAAATTTATACCGCCACCCATCCGCTTGACGCTGAACTCAGAAAAACACTCGAAAATGCCTTACTCATTTCTATCGGAGACGATTGCTGGATTGGCGGAAATACGGTAATCTGTCCGGGGATCACCATCGGAAAAGGTTGTGTGATTGGTGCAGGATCAGTAGTGACCAAAGATATTCCCGACAACTCACTGGCCGTTGGAAATCCGGCAAAAATTATTCGAAAATTAAATCAGGAACCCCAATAATTAAACAATGCTTACCTTAAATAAAGTTCACCATATTGCCATTTTATGCTCGGATTATCAAAAATCTAAAACATTCTATACCGAAGTTTTGGGACTTACCATTATTCGAGAAATCTATCGCGAGGAGCGTCAATCCTATAAACTCGATTTGGCTCTGAATGGTATTTATGTTGTCGAATTGTTTTCGTTTCCTAATCCTCCTAAAAGGCCTTCAAGACCTGAAGCTGTCGGCTTGCGTCATTTGGCTTTTGAAGTCATTAACTTAGAGGAAACCATCGCTTTTTTAAACACTAAAAACATCGAATCAGAACCTATCCGAATCGATGAATTCACTGAAAAGCGATTCACTTTTATTGCCGATCCTGACGAATTGCCTATTGAATTTTATGAAAGATAAGATGAAAACGAACAGAAAACATTTTCTTTCACTGATAACTTTAACACAATATAGGGAGCGATTTGTATTAAAAACCGAATTTGATTAACTAATTTTGTAATCCGCATAAAAAATTGCGATTTCAAAATCGATCTCTGATGAACAAAACGGCGAAAATCAAAAAAAATCATCAATTTATTGTCCTCAAAAAATTAGTTATTGTTTCCGTGTTAATTGGCTTTCTTTCTGCCTTTTTAGGAATCTCACTCAAAAAAATCACCGAATATTACGAAGAAATTTTCTTTCATGAAGTCTCCGTAAATCCTGTTTTTTATATCCTCTTCCCTGTTTTTGGATTATCCGTTATTTACTTTCTCAGACAATATCTCTTTAAGAAAAAAGAAAACAAGGGCATTAAAGAGGTTTTCGAAAGCACCAAATCCTCTTCCAAAAACTTGCCTTCTTATAAAATTCCGTCCCACTTCATCAACGGATTACTGACGGTTATCTTTGGAGGCTCTACCGGAATTGAGGTTTCAACCGTAGTAGCCACCGCCACCATTGGCTCTGTTGCACAACAAAAAGAAAATGTCTTTCGCCAATACAAGACCGAACTAATATGTGCAGGAGTTGCAGCAGGAGTAACCGCTTTATTCAGCAGTCCGATTGCGGGAATTTTATTTGCTTTAGAAGTAATCTCCAGAAAAGTAACACGCGCTTTTATTATTTCCAATATTATTGCCGTTTCCATTGCTTTTGGTTTACTTACTATCTTGAAAGAAGAGCCGCTATTTGCCGTATCTATTACCACCTGGCATTTAAAAGCCATTCCTTACTTCATTCTTTTAGGAATTCTGGCCGGAGTAAATTCTGTTTATCTGACCCGTTGCGTTTTATTTTTTAAATCTCAATTCTCACGAATCGATACGCATTATTATAAAATTTTAATTGGTTCAGTGGTTTTAAGTATTTCTCTTTTTATTTTCCCTCAATTGTATGGAGAAGGATATCACGCTATAAAAGGAATATTCACCACTACTTCTGAAATTCCATTAACACTGACTTTATCACTAACCTTTATTGGTATATTAATTCTAAAACCAATCGTTACCTCAATCACATTGGCTTCCGGAGGCGATGGCGGTGTATTTGCTCCAAGCTTGTTCATTGGTGCTTTTTTAGGATTACTATTGGCCTCTGTATTGAATACCTTTTTTCATGTACACGTAATTCCGGTAAACTTTATGATTATTGGTATGGCAGCTGTATTAAGCGCCAGCATCCACGCTCCTTTTACAGCAATATTCTTAGTCTGTGGCTTAACCAACGATTATACTCTATTTCTGCCTATTCTCGTAGTTTGCCTGATTTCTAAATATACCGCAAAAATGATATATCCTTACACTGTATATTCTTATTCTCCCAGCATTTCAAAATAATACATCATGCCCGTTCCCAACATAAAAAGAGGTTACCGCAAAACACGTTATATCCTTTACAAAGAAACTTTAATTGACTACAAAGAGCATTTTTGGTCATTTCTGGGATCTTTTGTCGGAATTGGAATTTTGGCTTATCTGGAGTCGATACATTTTGGAGGAAGTGACCTTGTGTATCTTATTGGTTCATTTGGCGCTTCAAGTGTTTTGATTTACGGAATCATACAAAGTCCGTTTTCACAACCCCGAAATTTAATTGGCGGTCATTTGATTTCAGCAATTATTGGGGTTTCTGTAAATAAATTAGTTCCGGATATTGTCTGGATCGCGGCACCTTTGGCGGTATCTCTTTCTATTATTTTCATGCAGATTACCAAAACACTTCACCCACCCGGAGGAGCCACTGCGCTTATCGCTGTCACCGCTTCCCCGCAAATAAAAAATCTAGGGTATATGTATGTGCTGTCTCCTGTGTTAGTTGGAGTGTTGATTTTATTTGTGACCGCTTTGATTTTCAACAACATGACTTCCAGCAGAATTTACCCAAGTCATAGCACCTACCACAAACACTACCATAAGATTAGAAAACGTCTGAGTAGAAAGGGATAATAAGAGTTGCCAATCTTTCTCTTAAAGGAAAGAAAAATATTTTCAACAATTCGTAAATCAAAATTCGTAAATCGTTAATTATACTTTACCTTTGCCCTTTCAATAAAAACAACGATTATGGTTTATAAATTTAGAGTAATTCTAGACGCCGAAGAAGATATTTTTAGAGACATTGCTATTCTTGAAGACGATACTCTTGAGGATTTACACAATGCTATCTTCAACGCTTTTGGTTTTGACGGAATGGAAGTGGCTTCGTTTTATACTTGTGATGAAACCTGGAATCAGGAAGATGAAATTCCACTTTTTGATACTGGTGACGTTCCCGGTGAGCAAAGAACGATGGGCGATTATCCGTTATCTTCTATTTTAGACGAACAAAATACCAAAATTATCTATGTATATGATTTCATCAATATGTGGACATTCTTAGTTGAATTAGCTGCTATTGAAGATCAAATCGCAGGAGCTCCATATCCTGAAACATTATTTTCACATGGAGAAATGCCGGACGAAGCTACAGAAAAGAACTTTGAAGCCGACATGCACGACGATATCTACGGAGAATTTGAAGATGATCTTGATGAAGATGATCTTGACATGTTCGAAGGCGATGACAGCTTTGAAGATTACGGATTTGAGGAGAATTGGAATTAGTGTAAGTTACTAAGGTTCTGAGATGCTAAGGTTCTAAGTTTTTTACTTTGAAAGTTTTTTCTTATTTTTAATTTTTCAAATTAAAAATATTTTCATGAGTAATTTTAAAAATCTGCTTATCTGGCAAAAATCAATGGCTCTCACTACCAAAATTTATTTTTCAACAAAACATTTTCCAAAAGAAGAAATCTTCGGATTGACTTCACAAATTAGACGTTGCTCTATCTCTATCCCCAGCAATATTGCAGAGGGATTTGGAAGAGAAAGTGACAAAGATCTTTTACGTTTTTTGAGTATTTCCGTTGGGTCATTGTTTGAAATGCAAACCCAACTTGAAATTGCAAAAAACATATCTTATTTAAAAGAAGACGATTTTAACAATCTATACGAGGACAGTCGCGAAGTAGAACGGATGTTAGTTTCTTTTATAAAAAAAATAAAACAAAGAAACTAAACCTTAGTAACTTAGCATCTAAGAACCTCAGCACCTAAAAAAATATGATCAACTTATTCAACACCCACATCGATACGCTTTCGATACACCGCGTAGGGAACAAAAGCAGAAACGAAGCGATTTTTTTATCGGAACAACCATTTAATTTAAATGATGAAATTGTTCCTTTGATCAAAGAGTACTTTTTTAAGCCTTTCAGAGAGAAAGAGGAAAACTATTATCAGTTTGCGCACGAAGTTGATTTAGACTACAACGACATGTTTAAATATGCTACAGAAATTTTTAGCAACCCTGGAAATTTACACGAGGTTTCAAAAAAAATTACTACGCATTTATTTGAGCAATCCAATCACCCGCATATTAAAAATGGAGAGGTTTACATCACTTATCTTACCAATCTAAGTATCGACAATAATGTTGTGGATGCTATTGGAATTTTTAAAAGCGAGTTACAAGCCGACTTTTTGCAATTTGAAGAGAAAGGAAGCAATCTTGAAATGGTCCTGCAACAAGGAATCAACTTAAGTAAATTAGATAAAGGATGTTTGATTTTTAACTATAAAAAAGAAGAAGGATACAAAATCCTAACCGTTGACAGCAACCGTTATGACGCGCGCTACTGGTTAGAGCACTTTTTATCTGTTGATGCTTTTGAAGATGAAAACTTCATCACTAAAAAATACTTAAAATTCTGCCAGAACTTCGCCAAAGATGTCGTTTTACCGGCAGAAGACAAAAAAGAAGAAGTAATGTTCATGAACCGATCTGTGAATTATTTCGCAAAAAACGATCAGTTTGAAGAACAAAATTTCTTAAACGAAGTATTAGACAATCCTGAATTAATTCCTGAATTCAAAAACTATAAAGTGGATAAAGGAGAAAAATACAGCATCGAAGATGTAACCTCATTCCCTATTGCCAACGCAGCAGTTTCAGACGCCAGAAAATCGATCAAAAACGTGATTAACCTGGACACACACATTCAGATCAAAATGGATTTTATCAATCCGGAAAGTGCTGAAAAATTTGTTGAAAAAGGCTGGGATGAAGAAAAACAAATGTATTACTACTTAGTGTATTTCAATAAAGAAGAGAAAAGCTAAGAGTCATTCATTTTCTATTACTTACTTAAAATAAAAAACGGCAACTACACTAGTAATTGCCGTTTTTTTATACTTTATTTCAAAGTCACAATACTGAAAACATCGCTTTCAGAATATCATCGTAAACCTTCTTATCGTTCTCTCCGGAGCGAGCCAACACCCTGATTCCGGTATAATTATTAAAGATAAAACGAGCCAGCATTCTTGCTTCTAATTGCGTTGAAATTTGTCCTGCCTGCTGTCCTTTTTTTACTGCTGTCAAAAAAATCTCCTCCACTGTTTGTCGGTTATCGCTCACAATTTTAGCAATCTCTTCGTCATGCATCGCGAGTTCAACAGCAGCATTTACTACAAAACACCCCTTTGTCATTCGGTCATCCAGACTTTCAATAACCGCCTGTTTAAAAATCTCAGTTAAGCTTTCTTTTATATCTTCTGATTGGTTCAAAAGGTTTCTTGTGGCTTCCTGCCCATGTTCCAGATACCTTCTTAAAGCTTTTGAAAAAAGTTTCTGTTTGTCTCCAAAAGTATCATACAAACTCGAACGACTTAACCCCAAATGCGTTACCAGATCCTGTGCCGAAGTACCGTTATATCCTTTACACCAAAAAATTTCTATCGCTTTATCCAGAGCCTTATCCTCATCAAATTCTTTTGTTCTGGCCATAACTTCATAATTAAATTCTCTTACAAAGATACGAAAAATTACGGAACGATTGTTCCGCAATTAGAGCGAAAAATTAAACCACTGTGTTTACTGTAAGCCCACCGTCTACCACAATTTCGGTTCCTGTAATAAACGAAGCATCGTCTGAGGCAAGAAAAGTTACTGTCTTAGCAATCTCGGAAGCTTTACCAAAACGTTTCAATAAAATTTTATCGCTTAACGCTGCACCAAATCCTTCGATTTCTGCTTTTTCTAATCCTAATTTTCCAAAAATAGGCGTTTCAATAGGCCCCGGTGAAATCGCATTAATTCTGATATTTCTGGGTGCCAGTTCTGTTGCAAAAACACGGTTCAAAGATAACAGAGCTGCTTTACTTGCCGCATAAACTCCTGAATTCTCCATACCAACATTGGCATTTATCGAGGTATTAAAAATAACAGAACCTCCATCGTTTAAAATAGGCAGCAACTTTTGAAGTGTAAAATAAACTCCCTTAACGTTCACATCCATAATCGAATCATAATGACTTTCTGAAGCAGATTCCAAGGGAGCAAAAGAAGCGATTCCGGCATTTAAAAACACGATATCAATTTTACCAAATTGGTCTTTCACTTCGGCAACTAAACCGTCAATTGATTTTAAATCGGATTGGTCCGATGCAATTCCGGTTACTTTCAATTCAGCTTCTGCTTTTCCTAAGGCTTCTTTGTTTCTTCCCGTCACAATTACTTTTGCACCATTTGCTGCCAAATCCGCTGCAGCCGCATACCCTATTCCACTATTACCTCCTGTTACAATGGCTACTTTATTCTCTAATTTTTTCATTTTAATTGTTTTTAAATTACTGATTCTTTGATTATTCTGACACAAAGATATCATTACGGAACGATCGTTCCGTAATTAATCGAGTTAATATTTTGTTAAATAAAAAGACTTGCTTTTAACCCTGCTGTTTATCAGCTTTTGCTCTATGCTATCATAAAGGAAAGAAATGATGAAATGCTAAAAATTCTTAATTTATGCTTAAATTTACAGTCTAAACCAATTCAGATGGATATTCATTTATACAACGAAAGTCCTTTCGAAACGATCATCTCCTTTCATAAGCTTATTGAATCTTTTGAGAAAATTGCTTTGTCGGATGTTGATTACAGGGCTAACTACGCAAAAGCCATTCTAAAACAAATAGAGGCCCTTCCGGAACTTCGAACCGGAATTAAGGACTACGCCACCATTAAAGACAATGAAGCTTTAATCAGGAATCTTTTGGCTGATATCTTCCCAACTGCTTTGACAAACAACGAAATAAAAGCGGTTACCATACCTTTTCAGAATTTATATTTCAACTATACGGAACGCTTTAAAAAGATCTTAAGCAACGCAGGATCAGAGTTTGATATGGAAATTCGCGATTTCGACGATCATCAGTTCTATGTCAACAACTGCTGCATTATTTTAGGTGCCTATTACAAACAGCGTATCGATTTTAACAACCCTTTTTTCTATGACATTCCCGATGAAAATGGAATAGAAAAGCACTATCGTATTCTGTACAATGCCGATTTCATGGAAGTTATTCCAACAGAAAAATCAATAGCTTTAACTCAGGATGATATTGACTTATTACTGGACAACTACCACGATCTTGAACTCTGGAAATCAAAATTCCCTGCCGGAAGCTGGATTTTAAAAGGTTTTGGAATTGTTTCTTTGTTCGACGCCACCACAGAAAGTGCGATTTCAAACCTGAAAAGCAACTTATTAAAATCTGATTCAAAAACAGCTGCTACAGATGAAATTGTATTCAATATTTTTAAATCGATCTTTAAAATTCCTGATTTAAAGGTGGGGTTTATTGTATACAGTCCGGAGGAAGAAAAATTTATCAGACCTGTTAAATTTGACACTCAGATGCAGAGTTTTCTACTTTCAAAAGATCAGGAAATTGATTGCAAGAATGCTTTTTTCGGATGTACCTTCGAGAAATTATTAAACGATAAAGAACCTTTGGTAATTTCTAACGTCGAAAAATTCATTGCCGAATCACATAATATAAAATTAGGGGAGCATCTGTTAAAACAAGGGATCCAAAGTTGTGTTTTTGCTCCTGTCATAAAAGACGGGCAGTTACTGGGCGTTGTTGAACTGGTTTCTTCTCAACAAAAAGCACTCAATACGATTAATGCTACCAAACTGGAACTGGTGCTTCCTTATTTAACCGATACTATTGATCGTTACAATACGGATATGCAGCATCAGATTGAAGCCATTATTCAACGCGAATACACCACCATTCACCCTAGTGTATATTGGAAATTCAAAAAAGAATCGCAAAACTATTTCCAAAATATCAATCATACCAAGGATTATATTTTTAAGGAAATTGTGTTTAAGAATGTATATCCGCTTTACGGGCAAATTGACATTAAAGGCTCTTCCGAACATCGAAATGAAACGGTTAAGATCGACCTTAAAAATCAATTGACTGCTTTGCTGAAAATTTTCGAATCTCAGAATACAAACCACAATCTGGTCCTTTTGGAACAGCGTAAATTTGAACTGGAATCTTTTCGCGATGAGCTAGACGCTCCTTTAAAAGCAGATACCGAGCAATACATTCAGCGTTATATTGAAGAAGAAATTCATCCTCTTTTAAAGAATACAAAAGAAACACAAAAAAGCGAAAAACTGGAACGAGAATACTTTGAGAGTCTTGACGCAAAAAGCGGATTGTTTTATCAGGAGCGAAAGAAATTTGATAATGCGATGTCTATTATCAACAAAAAACTGGCCTCGGTTCTGGACAAAAAACAACTCGAAGCGCAACAGATTTATCCACATTATTACGAACGATTTAAAACAGATGGTGTTGAGCATAACCTCTATATTGGGGCCTCTATTGCTCCAAATCAACCCTTTGATATGATGTACTTGCACAACTTGCGTTTGTGGCAGTTACAAACCTTGTGCGAAATGGAACTTGAACATCATCAGCTTAAAGAATCACTCCCGTACGAACTGGACGTGACTTCTTTAATATTAGTGTTTACTTCTCCGCTTTCGATCCGTTTCAGAATGGATGAAAAACGTTTTGATGTCGACGGAACCTACAATGCCAGATACGAAGTGGTGAAAAAACGCATCGACAAATCGAATATCAAAGGCACAAAAGACCGTATTACGGAGAAAGAGAAAATTACCATTGTGTATTCTCAAAACAGTGAGGAAGCTGAATATTTAAAATACATCAAATACTTACAGCACAAAAAAATTCTCGAACCTTCCATCGAACAATTTGAAGTTGAAGACCTTCAGGGAGTTTCGGGTCTAAGAGCCATTCGTGTTAAAGTAATCAATAACAATACAAATCCCGTAGCGAAAAAAATTACCTATCAGGACTTATTAGATGAGCTCAACTAATTTTTAGTTGAGCTTTTATATGGATTTAAACGCAATTACAAAAGAGATTACGGTAACAATGATACCGATCATAAAAAGATTGTAAGCAATACGCAGTAAATTATATTTGCGCTGTAACACCAATCCTAAATAATACAAATCTTTTATCATGGTAGAATACAGATAATCTTTATCCTTCATCATTTCGTTCATCGCCCAGTCATATTCTTCAAGAGGCATTTTGTAGAAATTTCCAAAGAATAATAAATTAATTTTCTTGGCTTCGATATCCTCACGTGTAAAAATGCCGGTTGTTACTTTTGGTCGTGTAGATAAAATCGCAAAAATAATGGTCACCACACTTGAAATCAGCATGATAAAAGTGGGAACAACCAAATGCGCGTTCTTCGGACTGTCTAATTTAGGGATAATCGTAGAAAGTGCAATCGAAATGATAATAGCATTTACAGACAATAAAATATTCGCTTTACTATCGGCAATTCCGCTTAAACGCGTATGATTCCCCAAGGTAACACGAAACAAGGTGTCGATACCACGATCCGGTTTTTCGATTTTATCTCTCTTTCTATTCTCTTCTTCGATTTTTTCTGCCTCTTTTTTTTCCTGCTTTTCAATCTTTTTCTGAACCATTAACAGATTTTTCTCTTTTAAAGGCTGCCATTTTCTAAGCGCATAATCCGTATAAAAACGGTGCTTGTTCATTAGAAAATTCAGATTTTCTTTTGCCCATTCGGCATTTGAAAAGTTTAAATTCCAGGTATTCTTTAATTCAATACGCAATAATTCGCAAGTCGTTGCATACTCAGTCCCCATAAGGTGAGCAAAATCGGCATCCTTGATTATTTTCTCCAAATGTGTTTTCGGAGTATACTCTTTTACCGTGGCCAGAATCAAACCGGAAACCTGTGTTATGAATTCATCCGACAGTCCTTTTTCCTTCAAAAAAGCCGTAGCAATTTTCACACTCTCTTCTTCATGTTTTTCATAACCATTAATGTACCCGCTATCATGAAACCAGGCTGCCACTAAAAGTACTTCCTTCTCCTCAGCCGTAACATCTTCCTTTTTACAAAGCTCTTTTACAGCATTTACGACCGTTAAAGTATGGTTGAAATTATGATAAGAATATAAATTAGAAAGTTTATCTTTGAGTAAATTACTAACAAAATCTTCGGATTGTTCTATTAAATTCATAAAGAATATTTTTACACCACTAAATTATGAAATTGTTTTTGGATAATCATTTTATTGCGAAAATTAAAACCTGTTCTTTGGCAATAACTGTCTTGCTGCTCACCTATTCCTGTGCGACTCATAAAGCCCAATATGGTAAAAATGTCAGTGCTAACGAAACGGAAAACGCAACAGATACCCTAAAAATTGCACACACTTTTTATTTAGTGGGTGATGCCGGAAACGCCGACGAAGAAAAAGCACAGCAAACTCTTGAACTACTGCACCAAAAGCTAAAAAAAGCGAATAAAAAATCGACCTTGCTTTTTTTAGGAGATAATATCTATCCGAAAGGTTTTCCTGCCCATAATGAGGGGCCGGAAAAGGCTTTGGCCGAAACGAAACTGACCAATCAATTAAAACTTACCGAAGGATTTAAGGGAAAAACGATTGTCATTCCCGGAAACCACGATTGGTACAATGGCATCAAAGGCCTTGAACTTCAGGCTGAATTTGTTACTAAATATTTAAACGATAAAAAAGCCTTTTTACCCCGAAAAAGCTGTGCTATAGAAGCTGTTAAAATAGACAGTACAACTGCTTTAGTAACGATTGACAGTGAATGGTTTCTGGAAGACTGGAACAACCACCCTACTATAAATGACAATTGTGATATTAAAACCAGAGAAGATTTCTTTGACGAACTGGAAAGTGTTCTTAATAAAAATCAGGAGAAAACAGTCATTCTTGCCCTACATCATCCGCTCATGAGCAACGGATCGCATGGTGGTCAATATTCGTTGGAAAAACAACTGTTCCCTCTGGAACAAAAAATTCCGCTTCCGGTAATTGGTTCCTTTATTAATTTACTGCGAAAAACTACAGGTGCCAGTCCACAAGACATTCAAAACAAACAATATACTGCTTATGCCAAGCGCATTAAAACGCTGCTGCAAAAACAAAAAAATGTGATTGTAGTTTCCGGCCACGATCATAATCTGCAGTATGTAAACAAGGAAAATATTAAGCAGATTATTAGCGGTGCGGGATCAAAATCTGAAGCTGCAAGGGCCATTAATTCAAATGATTTCTCTTATGGAGGAAACGGTTACGCTACCTTAACTTTATTCAAAAGCGGAGATGCGAAAGTTTCTTTCTTCGGAAATGAAAACAACCACGAGAAGCTACTTTTTGAGCAGGAAATCATAAAGGCCAAAGAGATCAACTGGGCTGCTGATATTCCGAATAATTTCCCTCCTAAAATTACGACTTCCATCTATTCTCAAAAAATGACGCAGAAAAGTCTGTTTCATAAATTTCTTTTCGGAAACCACTATAGAAAATATTACAGCTTACCTATTGAGGCTAAAACCGCAACTTTAGACACCTTAATGGGAGGTCTGAAACCCATTCGTGAAGGTGGCGGACATCAGTCTAAATCTTTAAGAGTATCTGACCCTAAAGGCCGTGAATATGTAATGCGTGCTATGAAAAAAAGTGCTACACAATTTTTACAATCTGTAGCTTTTAAAGATCAGTACATTGTTAATGATTTTGAGAATACCTATGCAGAGAATTTCTTATTGGACTTTTACACTACTTCACATCCGTATACTCCCTTTGCAGTAGGCAATCTGGCTGATAGAATAGGGCTGGCACACAGCAACCCTATTTTATATTACATTCCGAAACAAAATACTTTAAAGGAATTCAATTCGAATTTTGGAGATGAATTGTATATGGTTGAAGAAAGACCTGCCGACAATCATCTGGAAGGGAAGAATTTTGGAAATCCAACCAATATTATCAGTACATCTGACATGATGAAAAACCTTCATAAAGATGAAAAATATACCGTTGACGAAAACGAATACATAAAAGCCCGTTTGTTTGACATGCTTATTGGCGATTGGGACCGACACGACGACCAATGGCGTTGGGGAGAATATAAAAAAGACGGAAAGGTAACTTACAAACCTATTCCCAGAGATCGCGATCAGGCTTTTTCGAAATATGACGGAACTTTGCTTTCACTGTTGATGAACATTCCTGCACTGCGCCACATGCGTACTTTTAAAGACAAAATCGACAATGTAAAATGGCTTAACAGAGAACCTTACCCGCTTGACTTGGCCTTTTTAAAAACTGCCGAAGAAAAAGACTGGATTGCTCAGGCAAAATACATTCAGGAAAACTTAACCGATGCTGACATTGACAATGCTTTCAAAAGCCTGCCAAAAGAAGTTCAGGATGAAACGATTAAAGACATACAACAGAAATTGAAAAGCCGAAAAAAAGAACTTCAAAAATATGCTTCCCAATACTTTGACGTTTTGAGTCATACTGTAATGATCGCCGGAACAGATAAAAAAGACAAGTTTGTAATTCGCCATAGCGCCAAAAAAACACTCGAAATTCAGGTATTCAGAGTTAAAAAAGAGGGCGACGAATTGATATACAATAAAACCGTTACCGATGCTAAAACTTCCAACTTATGGATTTACGGTTTAGATGATAATGATACTTTTCAGGTAACCGGCAATGCAAAATCGAAGATAAAAATTCGGTTAATTGGCGGACAAAACAATGATACGTATAACATTGAGAACGGAAAAAGAGTGATCGTTTATGATTTTAAATCAAAACAAAACACCTATAATCTGGATTCAAAAACGGGAACTCAACTAACAGACGATTACGACGTTAACCTTTACAATTACGAAAAACCAAAATATAATGTGATTTCAGGGCTTCCGAATATGGGGTACAATCCTGACGATGGTGTAAAGCTTGGTTTTAATCTGAACTATACCGTAAACAATTTCAAACAAAACCCTTACACACAAAAACATGTGTTAAACGGTTTTTACTACTTCGCAACGGAAGGTTTTGAATTGAATTACGCCGCACATTTTCCGGGCTTGCTTGGCAAGTGGGTTATTGATGTTGAATCGCAATATACAACTCCAAATTTTACGGTGAATTATTTCGGATATGGGAATGAAACAATCAATAATACAGAGCAATTCGGAATGGATTACAACCGCGTTCGCATTCAGAAGTTTAATGTTTCAGCGGCCATCAGACATGTCGGGCGATATGGAAGCGAGTTTAGCATCCAGCCCATGTTTCAACAAATGAGAGTAGAAGAAACTAAAAACCGATTTATTGATATTCCAAACATCATTAATCCGGAGATTTTTCAAAGTCAGACCTTTGGTGGTGCGAAAATCAAGTACCATTTCAAAAACTCCGACTTTGCTGCAAAACCTACTTTGGGAGTTACTTTCATGATCTCGGCAGCGTGGTTAGCCAATCTAAATGAAACCAGGCAAAACTTTCCGACTCTTGAAAGTCTTTTAGGATTTACGCATAAAATTGATTCTAACGGAAAGCTGGTTTTGGCCACTCTTTTAAAAGGAAAAGCGATCCTAAATAACAATTACGAATTTTATCAGGGTGCGTCTTTAGGAGGCGATACAGACTTACGCGGTTATCGAAACGAACGCTTTCTGGGAAGTTCTTATTTTTCTCAAAGTACTGATTTACGTCTTAGCATTGGTAAAATCCAAAAAACAATTGCTCCGTTAACCTACGGAATACTGGGTGGTTTTGACTATGGAAGAATCTGGCTTGACGGTGAAAATTCCCAAAAATGGCATCAGGATTATGGCGGCGGACTTTGGCTGAACGCGATCAATGTAATAACCGCAAGAATCACTTATTTCAAATCTCCTGACGAAACAGGAAGAGTCATTTTTGGAGCGGCTTATAGTTTTTAACTAGAGGTTCTGAGATGCTGAGTTACTAAGGTTCTAAGGTTTTTTGCCACGAATTCACGAATGATTTTGTAATTTAAAATTCGTGAATTCGTGGCAAACTTTTTATTTTAAAGGTACTGAGTTACTGAGATTCTAAGATCCTAAGCTTTCTTTCTCAGTATTCAAAAATGATACAGTAAACTAAAATTCGCGAATTCGTGGCAAAAAACCTTAGAGCCTCAGCACCTCAGTACCTTAGCCCCTTTTTATTTTAGCTTAAACTCATAAACATTGCCTCCTGTTTTATTTGCCTTTTCATCGGCAATCAATAAAGTAGTGTTGTCTTTAAAAACGATAGCTTCTTTTTGCGAAAAGTGATCCAATTTAATTTCCGTTTGTGATCCTTTATGGAACAAATCATTTTTATACCCTTTAAACAAAACGATTTTATCATGACTCAGCAAAGCTACTTTTTTACCATCAGGGCTAATGGTTGCACTGGTTAAAACACAATGATTGTAATTATCACAAGTCTTAAACTCCCCTATTTTAATCGCCTTCTGAGTTCCCGGAGCATTTAAAATTTTATAAATAAAGGCAGTTCCATCAAAATTCTTACTACGGTTTTTGGTAAACAGATAAAAATAATTCCCGTGCTCAAAAAAGCCTTCGACATCATAGAACATTTCCTTTTTCTTCGGAGGAAATTCCTTTTGTTCCGGGTAAGAAAATGAAACCTTATACTCTGCCACTGCTGAATCTTTATTCAACTGATTCTTATTGACTTTATAAATACACAAATCTTTGCGCTCGTTGTCGTTATTTCCAAAATCTCCAATGTAAATATTCCCGCTTTTGTCTTTGGTAATATCTTCCCAATCTACATTAGTTGCATTTGAAACAACAATCGATCTGGCAATCTTCCCGTCCGATTTTATCGCATAAATTTCATTTTTATTACCACTGTCTTCTATCGCATAAATTAAATTCGTTTCAGGAAAATAAGTAATTCCCGAAACTTCTTTTAGCTTCTTCGGAAGGGCGTACAACGTTTTTAAATTTGGATTGGATTGTTGCTGACAAGCCAGTAAGGCTATAGAAGCCCCGAGTAAAAAAAATTTTTTCATAATATCTTCTTTTAATATTTAACCTAACTAAAACCTGCTAACAACCCAACATCTTTATGGAGTGCAGTATTTAAGGTAGGTTTGTATTTTTAAAATTACGTGTAATAAATTCAAAAGCGGCAAACATAATATGTCCCATAGATTTGGCATTTTTGAACTTCATATCATTGGTATAACGGTACAATTCCATTTTTAGTTGATTCAGATGCTCTTCTGTCGAAATCGTATCGTGACACATGATGTTCAGCAGTTTTTTGATTCTGGTTTCGGCAGAATGGATACGTTTCGCCAAAATCGCTCTTTCCTCGTCCTTATACTGAATAATTGACCGGTCCTCCAGTTTTTCTTTAATCAATTTGATCATCGGATAATTTTCTTTGAAAAACTGCGGACGATACACTTTAAAGTTCCCTTCATAACATTGCTGATCAAAATCAATTGGACGGATTTTATAAACTACCTGATCGAAGTCATGAATGGGAACAATCACATAATTGTAAGCACGCATATCCCCCAAAAGCCTGATCATACAGCGTTCGTTGAACTTCACAAATTCTTTTGCAATTTGCGACTTTTCCATTTCCGTACAACTGTCTAATAAAGTATCCATAAAAACGTCACCCGGGATTCCGATAATATGCTCTTCAATTAAAGTATCCTTAAAAACCAAAAAGTTGATTTTATCCGGTGAGAGAATATCCTCCAGCTCTAATCCGTAAATTCTTGAAGCATCTGCTTTTTTGATATAAAAATGAACATAATTATCATTGAGAATATTACGCACTTTTATCCGGAAAGGTTTAGAATTTCCAAAAGTACAGTAATCAATTGCATCAATATTCAAATACTGAATGATCTCGTTATTTCCATCAGAATGCAAAAGAGAATAGATTTTTTTCAGATTCAAATCGATTTCATTTCTCTCAAACTCGCTGTAATACACTCTGATCCATAAAGTATCCGTTTCATTTTTATCATAAACGTTAACCGAACCTGAAAATCGCAATAGATCATCATAGAACACCGATACTTTCGAAATACGTTCGTATCGCTCTAAATAACTAAGAAGAGACGGCATTAAAGGATAGGACGGTTTTTTCAAAACCATTAAAGGTTCGCTCATATTTTTGAATATCTTTAGTACAAATTTAAATGAATAGCATCATATAAATAAATTTAGCGTAACAAAATAAAAGTTGAATCGTCTTACATAAAACTAAAACCGAAATAAATTTGGAAACCATACTTACTATCGAGAATCTTCACAAAAGATACGGGCGTATTCAGGCCTTAAAAAATGTATCTTTTGAAATACAAAAAGGCCACGTTTATGGCATATTAGGCCCTAACGGAAGCGGTAAATCGACTACTTTAGGAATTGTACTGAATGTTGTGAACAGAACTTCGGGAAACTATACCTGGTTTGGAGGAAAGGTACAAACACATGAAGCACTAAAAAAAGTAGGCGCCATCATCGAAAGACCCAACTTTTACCCGTACATGACTGCCGAAGAAAACCTGAAACTGGTTTGCAAAATAAAAAGCATCAATTATTCTAAGATCAGTGAAAAACTTGATTTAGTTGGGCTATCCGAGAGAAAAGACAGCAAGTTCAGCACCTTTTCTTTGGGAATGAAACAGCGTCTGGCTATTGCTTCGGCACTCTTAAATGATCCGGAAATTTTAATTTTAGACGAACCAACAAATGGTTTAGATCCACAGGGAATTCATCAGATCAGAGACATTATTCGAAAAATTGCGTCACAAGGAACCACTATTTTACTGGCCTCTCATCTTTTGGACGAAGTAGAAAAAGTATGTTCGCATGTAGTTGTTTTACGTAAAGGAGAAATTTTATACTCTGGTTCAGTAGACGGAATGTCAGCCAATGAAGGTTTCTTTGAACTTCAGTCTGATGATAATCTGGCGTTGAAAACCATA
Organism: Flavobacterium sp. UGB4466; assembly: GCF_903469665.1. Classification (GTDB taxonomy): domain Bacteria; phylum Bacteroidota; class Bacteroidia; order Flavobacteriales; family Flavobacteriaceae; genus Flavobacterium; species Flavobacterium lipolyticum. Next base: position 48,137 of record NZ_CAGKLC010000004.1, read on the forward strand.
CTGGAAACACATCCGGCAGTTGAAAAAATCACCGAAGAAGACGGGAAAATCCTGGTTTATTTACACTCTGATTTATCCGCTTCAGAACTCAATCATTTTCTGTTTTCTAAAAATATCGCTTTGAGCCATCTGGTAAAACGCAAAAACAGTTTAGAAGCGCAATTTTTAGAATTAACCAAGAACGCCATTATCCAAAACAACTAAACCATGAACAGACTAATTTCTATAGAACTACAAAAAATCTGGAAAAACAAAGCCAGCCGCATCCTCACTTTAACTTATTTCATACTGCTTTCGTTTATCGCTTTAATGGCTTCGATCAAATTTGACATAGGTCCATTTAAATTCCATTTGGCAGAAATGGGTATTTTCAACTTCCCTTTCATTTGGCATTTCAATTCTTATGTAGCCGCCTTACTTAAACTTTTCCTCGCAATCGTTATTGTTTCTATGATGGCCAATGAATACAGTTACGGAACTTTAAAACAAAACCTGATTGACGGTTTAAGCAAAAAAGAATTCGTTCTGTCCAAGTTCCTGACAGTCGTACTGTTTGCATTAGCCTCTACCCTTTTCGTATTTGTCATGAGCTTAATTCTTGGACTGTGCTTTTCATCCTATACCGAATTTGATGTGATTATGATGGATTTAGACTATCTTCTTGCCTTTTTCGTAAAACTCACTGGCTTCTTTGCATTCTGTTTATTTTTGGGAATTTTGGTAAAACGTTCGGCTTTTGCCTTGGGTTTTCTTTTGGTATGGAGTATAACAGAAGGAATTGTGAAAGGAATTTTAATCTTTAAAATTTTCCCTGAAAGTTCAGTAGGCCAGACAATAATGATTTTTTTCCCGTTGGAAGCTATGTCAAATCTAATCATTGAGCCTTTTTCAAGATTATCAGTAATTCGTTCAATAGGCACACAAATTGGGGTAGAAAATACCAAAGATTATGATGTACACTATACCTCGGTTATAATCGTTTTGATCTGGACCTTCTTATTTGTTTACTTCTCATACAAGCTATTAAAAAAGAGGGATTTGTAGTATATTTGCTGTACTATGAACTATTTTAAAATCTTATCACTAGTCTATTTTGTGTGTTTGCTCTCTATAAAAGTAAACGCACAAAATATTAGTGTAGACGATACCAGAACCCCTGAAGATTTAGCAAAAAATATTTTAATCAACAGCGCTTGTATCAATGTTAGCAGTGTTAATGCAACCGGAAACCCTGCCAATACTGGTAAAAGTTATGCTTACTTTAATTCAGGTGGAGGTAGTTTTCCCTTTTCAGGAGGTATTGTTTTAAGTACATCACCAAGTTCAAATGCTTCAGGTCCATTTATAAGATCAAACTCTATAGGCATTACAAACGATAAGTGGCTGGGTGACTCAGACTTAAATCAGGCCTTAAACAATAACAGGAGTAAACAGGCAACTGTGCTCGAATTTGATTTTATTGCTTTAGCCAACTCCATCAGCTTTAATTATATTTTTGCTTCAAACGAATATCAAACATACTATCCCTGCATCTATTCTGATGGTTTTGCTTTTTTAATAAAAGAAGCAGGCACTAGCGATCCTTATAAAAATTTAGCCGTCTTACCCAATACAACAACCCCGGTTTCTTCTACAACCGTTCATACTAAAATCGAACCCGTTTTTGCCAATGGTACCAATCATCAGGGATGTGACCCTTTAAATGAAAGTTTTTTCAATGGCTACAACACCACTAATAGCCCCATAAATTATGCTGGACAAACTGTAGTTATGAATGCTTATACAGATGTAATTCCCAACAAAAAATACCATTTAAAACTGGTAATTGCTGACGATCCGACCGGGCAATACAACTCGGCTGTTTTTATAGAAGCAGGTAGTTTTGTCTCTAGAATAAATCTTGGAAATAACAGGACAATTGCCGATAAAAATCCGGCCTGTTTTGGAGAAAGTATCGTCTTAGATACACAGCTCGACAGCAATCTTTACACTTTTAAATGGTTTAAAGAAACTACCACTAATAACTATGTAGAAATTTCTCCGGCAGAAACCGGTTCTGCTTATACTGTAAATACGACAGGGAATTACAAAGTTGAAGCCACACTAATAGGAACAACTTGTGTTGCCACCGGAAAAAGTAAAATTGAGTTTGCTCCTGAAATTCTGTCCACTAATACCACATTAGTACAATGTGATGATGACACCGACAGAATATCAATCTTCGACCTTACAAAGGCCGCTAATATTGTTAAAAACAATGTTGCTGAAACGCTGATCAAAGGATACTACGAATCACTAGCTGATGCTCAAACTAAAACGAATCCAATCTCAACTCCTGAAAAGTACACTAATAAATCCCCAAATCAGGTCATTTACGTCCGACTTGAAAACCAATACGGCTGTAGTAAAACTGTAGAAGTGACGTTGCAAATTTCCAACACCACAATTGCCCCTCAAAATCCATTTGCAACTTGCGACGGAGATGACAAACAAGATGGATTTTATCAATTTGATCTTAATACACAGGTAACCCCTCAACTTTCGACAGGTTTACCTCCGGGCATCACTTTCAGTTACTTTTTAAATGCAAATGATGCTCTGACAGCTACAAATACATTACCTAATATCTTTAAAAACACTACCGCTTTTACCCAAACCATTTATGCTAAAGCCACAAATGGGCCCGATTGTTACGACATTCTTCCCATAACTCTTGTTGTAAATACTTTTGATCCCGCTAATTTTCAAGACGAATCAAAATACCTGTGTAAAGGGGAGCAGATTACTCTGGATGTCGCCACTGGTTTTGCCAGCTATTCATGGAATACCGGCGCTTCCTCAAGCTCCATTACTGTAAACACAGTAGGTGATTATTCAGTACTCGTACAAGATACTAACGGCTGTGAAAAAACCAAAAAATTCAAAGTAATACTCTCCGAACCTGCACTTATAACCAGTGCAGACACAAAAGATTTCTCTGGTGATGAAAATTCTGTTTTAATTCAATACACAGGAGTTGGTAATTATGAATTTTCATTGGATGGAAGTGTTTTTCAGGATACTCCATTATTCACTAATGTCAAACCCGGGGTTTACAATACTATCGCAAGAGATAAAAATGGCTGCGGAATATCGAACCAATATAAAGTTTACATAGCAGACTATCCGAGATTTTTCACTCCAAACGGAGATGGTTATAATGATTTATGGCTAATTAAAAACTCCGACCAGCTTCCGGCTTTTAAAATCTTCATTTTTGACCGTTACGGAAAATTACTCAAACAAATGGATCAAAATACTCTGGGCTGGAATGGCCAGTTTAACAACCAGCAATTGCCTTCAGATGACTATTGGTTCAACCTTCAATTTGTTAACGGCAGAGTCATAAAAGGTCACTTCAGCTTAAAAAGATAAAAACTTAGCACTTCTTATTCCGGAAATCTGCAAAGCAATTCCTGTTCGAAAATTCCAAGACAAAAAAAAAGCCAAATCCCACTAATTGGAATTTGGCTTTTTATATTGAATTTTAAACTCCTTAGAATTTAAATCTTTTTCTATCAGTTTCTGTCAAATAGATTTTTCTCAAACGAATAGATTTTGGAGTAACCTCTACATATTCATCTTTTTGAATGTACTCTAATGCTTCCTCTAAAGAGAAAATGATTGGAGGAATAATTCTCGCTTTATCATCTGCTCCGGAAGAACGAACGTTAGATTGTTTTTTCTCTTTCGTTACGTTAACACACATATCATCACTACGAGAGTTTTCTCCAATTACCTGACCTTCGTAAATTTCGGCATTTGGTTCAACAAAAAACTTACCACGATCTTGTAATTTATCAATAGAATAAGGAATAGCTTTTCCTTTTTCCATAGAAATTAACGAACCTTTGTTACGTCCGGCAATTTCTCCTTTATAAGGCTCATATCCAATGAAACGGTGTGCCATAATAGCCTCACCAGCTGTTGCAGTAAGCAATTGGTTACGCAATCCAATAATTCCACGTGATGGAATATTAAATTTAACAATCATACGTTCCCCTTTAGTTTCCATACTCAACATTTCACCTTTACGCATGGTAACAAACTCTACCGCTCTACCTGAAAGATTCTCTGGCAAATCGATTGTTAATTCCTCAATTGGCTCACATTTTTTACCATCAATTTCTTTGATGATAACTTGTGGCTGACCAATTTGCAACTCATACCCTTCTCTTCTCATTGTTTCAATAAGAACAGATAAGTGAAGTACTCCACGACCAAAAACCATGAATTTATCAGCAGAATCAGTTTCACCTAACTTCATCGCAAGGTTTTTCTCTAATTCTTTTGTCAATCTTTCTCTAATGTGACGAGAAGTTACAAATTTACCTTCTTTACCAAAGAAAGGAGAGTCATTAATAGTAAACAACATACTCATTGTTGGCTCATCAATAGCAATAGATGCTAAACCTTCAGGATTTTCAAAATCAGAAATAGTATCACCAATTTCGAAACCTTCAACACCAACAATAGCACAAATATCTCCTGCAATTACTTCTGTTACTTTTTTACGTCCAAGACCTTCAAAAGTATGTAATTCCTTAATTCTCGATTTTGTTACGGCACCATCTCTTTTTACCAAAGAAATTGGCATTCCTTCTTTTAAGATACCTCTTTCTAAACGACCGATAGCAATACGTCCTGTAAAAGCAGAGAAATCTAAAGATGTAATCAACATTTGAGGATTTCCTTCTGAAACTTTAGGAGCAGGTACATTATCAACCACCATATCCAATAATGCTTCAACATTATCCGTTACGTTTTCCCAGTGGTCAGACATCCAGTTGTTTTTAGCAGAACCATAAACGGTTGGAAAATCCAACTGCCATTCTTCAGCACCTAATTCAAACATTAAGTCAAAAACTTTTTCATGAACTTCTTCAGGAGTACAGTTTTCTTTGTCCACTTTATTGATAACTACGCAAGGCTTAAGACCTAAGTCAATCGCTTTTTGTAATACGAAACGAGTTTGTGGCATTGGGCCTTCAAAAGCATCCACTAGCAAACATACACCATCGGCCATGTTCAATACACGTTCTACTTCACCTCCAAAATCCGCGTGGCCAGGAGTGTCAATAATATTGATTTTTGTTCCTTTATATTGAACTGATACGTTCTTTGAAGTAATAGTAATACCTCTCTCACGCTCTAAATCGTTATTATCAAGAATTAAATCACCTGTGTTTTCGTTGTCACGAAATAATTGACAGTGATACATAATTTTATCAACCAAAGTGGTTTTACCGTGATCGACGTGGGCAATAATTGCAATGTTTCTAATAGATTCCATCTGTGATTTTTAATGGGTGCAAAGGTACACTTTATTTTGATATAAAAAACGTTTCTGCGATAGTTTGCGTAGAGACAAGTAATTAGTCACCCAAAAACAATGTAAATTTAAGTCTAATTTGAACTTTTGTTATTGTTTAATTATAGTTAATTTAACTATATTTGAGTGATGAAAAGTAAAACTCTCCAAATTACTCTAGTTTATATTATCATATCGTTATTTGTGGCAATCATCTGTCATAAATTACTTACGACTTACTTTTCAAAGACCGATTACTACACTGTTTTTTTTTTAAAGGACATTTTTTTCATCCTTAGCACTGCACTGTTTTTCAGATACATACTTTCTAAAAACGAGAAAAAAAACATTACTATTTTCAAAAAATTAAAGGAAACAAACGAAGAAATAAAGGAATCAAACGAAAAATATGACATTGTAGCCAAAGCAACAAGCGACACCATTTGGGATTGGAAAATCCAAGAAGACAGCATCAATTGGAACAAAGGAATAGAAAACGTTTTTGGGTACAATCCGGCAGAAGTTGGTAAAACATCCAAATGGTGGTTTGACAAGATTCACCCGGAAGATAGCATCAGAATGTCTATCAAACTATACTCTTTTATAGAACAAAAAACAGAAAAATGGCAGGATCAGTATCGTTTTAAATGTGCCAATGGAAGTTACAAATATGTTCTGGACAGAGGTTTTCTACTCAAAGATGAAAACGGAAGAGCCATCAGAATGATTGGAGCCATCCAGGACATCACCAAACAAAAGGAAGAAGAGCAGCGTTTAAGACTTTTAGAAACTGTAATTACACAATCTAAAGATTCCATATTAATAACAGAAGCCAATTCTCCAGATCGAAAAATACCTAAAATTGTTTACGTTAACCCTGCTTTTTCACAAATGTCAGGATACATGTCAAATGAAATAATTGGAAAATCACCCAACATCTTCAAAGGCCCAAAATCCGATTCAGAAGAATTAAAAAAACTCTTAAGAGCTATAAAAAACGAAGAAGAGTGCCTAATTGAAACCATAACCTATACTAAATCAAAAGAAGAATACTGGGTAAGATTCTCCATGATCCCTATTTTCAATACCGAAGGTATTATTTCACACTGGATCTCCATTCAAAGAGACATTACCGATGAAAAGAAACTAGAGACAGAAAAAGAACACTTAATTAGAGAATTAACTCAAAACAACAAAGACTTAAAACAATTCTCCTACATCACCTCACACAATTTACGTGCACCACTATCCAATTTAATCGGACTATTAAACCTTATTGAGGACATACCTGTCGAAAACGAAGAACTCGAAGAAATCTTGTCCGGTTTTACGAAATCAACACATTTGCTAAACGAAACCATTAACGACTTAGTAAAAGTAATCATCATCAAAGACAACCCTTCTATGCAAAAAGAAGAAGTCTCCCTACAAGAAGTTTTTGAAAATGTATTTAGCCAGCTATCGTTTCAAATCGAACTACACAAACCCATTATCAAACTCAAATTCGATAAAGTCCCATTGCTAAACACAAACAAAGCTTATATCGAGAGCATTTTACTAAACCTACTTACCAATTCCATCAAATACAAATCAGAAAACAGAAAACTAAAAATATCGATTACAGCAGAACAAGTCGACCAAAAAGCAGTTCTAACTTTCAAAGACAACGGAATTGGGATTGATTTAGAAAGAAACCGCGACAAAGTCTTTGGACTGTACCAACGATTCCACAACTACCCCGACAGTAAAGGACTGGGACTATATCTTGTAAAATCGCAAGTCGAAACTATGGGAGGAACCATCAGTGTTGATAGTGAAGTCAACAAAGGCACCACATTTACAATAACATTCAAAAACTAACTCATATGCTGGAGCAAATTTTATGTATAGACGATGATCCTATCACGTTGATGTTATGCAAAAAAGTAATTTCGAAATCATCATTCTCCAAAGAAATCATCACAGCTCAGAATGGCGAGGAAGCATTACACCATTTCAACACACTTAAATATACCAACAACAAAAACAAAGCAAACAAAAAACCGGAACTGATTTTTTTAGATCTAAACATGCCCGTAATGGGCGGTTGGGAATTCCTGGATCATTTTACCTCTCCGGCTTACAAAGAATTCAATACCGCAAATGTAATTGTCCTCTCCTCTACTATTGATCCTGAAGACTTGGCCAAGGCTAAAAAATACCCCATTATAATCGATTTCCTTTCAAAACCAATCACTCTTCCAATGCTGGAGTATCTTAAAAAGAAAATCGGAATCTAACCCTGGAATTTTAAATTTTAAATCCTAAATCCCAAACCACAATCAAATACTATTAAACCTTAAAAAGCATCCGAATAATACAAACAAAAAAAAGTCCTCAAAAGAGGACTTTTTATATTTTTATCAAATTGCAATTAATTACAATTTAGCAACATGTTTAGTTAATTTAGACTTCAAGTTAGAAGCTTTATTATCATGAATGATGTTCTTTTTAGCTAATTTATCAATCATAGAGATAACAGTTGATAATTTAGAAGATGCATCAGCTTTATCAGTAGCTAATCTTAACGCTTTAATAGCATTACGAGTAGTTTTATGCTGGTATCTGTTAAGAACTCTTCTTTTTTCGTTACTTCTGATTCTTTTTAATGCTGACTTATGATTTGCCATTTTCTTTTAATTTTTTAGATGTAATAATTATTATAAATACTAGTTAAAAAAGAAAAACCTCCCACAATTATAAAACAATCACTTTGGTTTTAACTAATAAAACAAAAATCGAGACACCAATTTTTATTTTACAAAACTTATTTACAACTAATTTTTTGTAGTCTGTAAGGGAATCGAACCCCTGTTACCAGGACGAAAGCCTGGAGTCCTAACCCCTAGACGAACAGACCATCATCGTACTAAGTTTTCTTCAATTTAAAGAAATTGAAATTTGTAGTCCGTGGGGGAATCGAACCCCCCTTACCAGGATGAAAACCTGGCGTCCTAACCGATAGACGAACGGACCATTACATCAAGTTAAATAACTTTGTCGCAGAAAAAAAAAGTAGTCCGTGGGGGAATCGAACCCCCCTTACCAGGATGAAAACCTGGCGTCCTAACCGATAGACGAACGGACCGTGTGTTTCTCTAATGCGGATGCAAAGATACATCTATTTTTTAGTTGCACAATAGCTGATGCAATTTTTTTTATTTTTTTTTAATATGCCTTAGCAAAAAGCACTCTTTTAGAAGATGGATTCCCAGTAAACACACAGCTTCCCGCTTCTTCAACAGCATCCAAAGGAATACAACGAATCGTTGCTTTTGTCAAGTCTTTTATCTTCTCTTCAGTAGCTGCGGTACCATCCCAATGAGCCGATATAAAACCACCTTTTCCATCTAAAATTTCTTTAAATTCCTCAAAGCTATTTACTTCCGTAATATGCGTATCACGATAGTTCAATGCTCTATTGAATAAATCGACCTGAATCTGCTCCAAAAGATCATTTACATAATTCACAATTCCGTCATTAGAAACAACCTCTTTAGTCAATGTATCACGTCTGGCAACTTCAAAAGTTCCATTTTCCAGATCTTTTGGTCCGACCGCGATTCTAACTGGTACCCCTTTCAATTCCCATTCTGCAAACTTAAACCCAGGCTTCTGAGTCGTTCGGTCATCATATTTAACAGAAATCTTCAGCTTTCTTAGTTTAGCCGTCAATTCATTAACTGCAGCCGTAATTTCTGCCAACTGCTCGTCTGTTTTATAAATCGGAACAATCACCACCTGTATTGGTGCTAAATTTGGAGGCAATACCAATCCCTGATCATCAGAATGCGTCATAATCAACGCTCCCATCAAACGAGTCGAAACTCCCCATGAAGTTCCCCAAACATGCTCTTGTTTTCCTTCGGCGTTGGCAAACTTAACATCAAATGCCTTAGCGAAGTTCTGCCCTAAAAAGTGAGAAGTCCCTGCCTGCAATGCCTTTCCGTCCTGCATCAAAGCTTCAATACAATACGTTTCATCAGCACCTGCAAAACGTTCTGTTTCGGTTTTAAAACCTTTTACAACCGGAATCGCCATAAAATTCTGTGCAAAATCAGCATACACATGCATCATTTTTTCAGATTCCTCTAAAGCTTCAGCTTTTGTAGCATGAGCCGTATGCCCTTCCTGCCACAAGAACTCAGCAGTTCTTAAAAACAAACGTGTACGCATTTCCCAACGCACCACATTTGCCCATTGATTAATTAACAAAGGTAAATCTCTGTAAGACTGCACCCAGCCTTTATAAGTAGACCAAATAATAGCCTCACTTGTTGGACGAACAATAAGCTCCTCCTCCAATTTAGCATTTGGGTCTACAATAAGCTTTCCGGGTTTATCCGGATCATTCTTTAATCTATAATGCGTTACAACAGCGCACTCTTTTGCAAATCCTTCTGCATTTTTCTCTTCCACTTCAAACATGCTCTTAGGCACAAATAAAGGAAAATATGCATTCTGATGTCCTGTTTCTTTAAACATTCGATCCAATTCCGCCTGCATTTTTTCCCAGATAGCGTATCCGTAAGGTTTAATAACCATACATCCTCTAACTCCTGAATTTTCAGCTAGATCCGCTTTTACAACCAGCTCGTTATACCATTTTGAATAATCTTCTGATCTTGTAGTGAGGTTCTTACTCATATCGAATAGTTTGGCACAAATTTTGTTTTAATAATTTTAACTAAATAGTTTGACAAAACTAACTATTTTTGTAATGTGCAACAATAAAAAACACCACAGATATGAAAACTTCTATTTCTTTCCGCCAAAACTCAAGTCATTTTTACTTAATTGGATTATTGAGTTTTCTATTAGCATCGTGTGGTTCTTACCAAAACACTTCCTACCATGACAACGATGGAATTTACGGAGGTTCACCAAGAACGTATGCTCAAGCAAATACCACAAATAATCAATATAAAGATTACTTTAGATCCTTACAAGACGACAATCAGCCAACGGAAATTTTTACAGATGTTGACAGCTATGGCAATTATGCTGTAAATGACAGCACAAAAACCGTAAGCAACTACCCTGCCTGGGGAAGCGCAACCACTGATGTTTCTGTAAATGTATATTCTAACCCTTCATGGTCGTTAGGATTTGGCTTTGGCTACGGATACCCTTACTATGGTTGGGGTTACGGAGGATACTGGGACAACTATTGGGGATACCCTGGCTACTGGGGAGGCGGATGGGGATATCCAGGATGGGGATACCCGGGATGGGGTTACCCTGGTTATTGGGGATCTGGTCACCGATATGGATACAACAACTACTCTTATAACTATGGAAGAAGAGGTTCTGCCGCTTATTATGGAGGAAGAAACTATTCTTCTGGAAGCTATGCCACAAACAGAAGCTACAACACCAACAGAACTTACAACTCTAACAGAGACTACACCAGTACTAACCGCAGCTATAACAGCAATAGAACCTACAGCACAAACAGAAGTGATTTCTCTGATTCAAGAAGAAATGCGTCTACAAACGGAAGAACCTACAACAACTCCTCACCAAACTTTACAAACAGAGGAAACTCAACTCAATACAATAGTACTGATTACAGCAACAGAAGATCATCAAGTAACTACAACACTAACAGAAGTTACAACTACAACAATAACAATTCTGCACCAACAAGAAGCTACTCTCCTAGCCCATCCCGTTCTATGAATAGCAGCGGTGGCGGTGGAGGAAGATCATATAGCGGCGGCGGTGGCGGCGGTGGAGGAAGATCATACAGTGGCGGAGGAGGCGGAAGAAGATAATCGCCTCTTTCGTTAATCACAAAATCAAACTAAAAACTATCCAAATGAAAAAAATATTATTCCTACTTATTACAGGACTAACTGCCAGCGTCTCACATTCTCAGGAAGTATCAGATGCTGTACGTTATGCACAAGACAATTTAACCGGAACTGCAAGATTCAGAGCCATGAGTGGTGCTTTTGGAGCCGTTGGAGGAGATTTCTCCGCTATTTCCGTAAACCCTGCAGGATCGGCAATATTCTCTAATAATCAGGTTGGAGTAAGTTTTAGCAATCAAAACATCAAAAACAACTCCAACTATTTTGAAACAGGAATTAGCGAAAGCAAAAATTCTTTTACACTCAATCAGGCAGGCGCTGTTTTTGTTTTTCACGATCACAACCCAAACAACAACTGGAAAAAAATTACGATTGGAGCCTCTTACGAAAACACCAATAATTTTGACAACAGAATTGTTTCAGTAGGAACAAACCCAACAAATTCTATTGACGGTTATTTTTTATCTTATGCCAATAACGGAAACGGAGGCGCACCAGTGCCACAAGAATTTGTAAACCTGGCAAATAACGAATCAATCAGTGACCTTTATCGCTATTTAGGTTCGAACTTACCAAATGGTCAATACCGAAATTTATCCGGATTCTCTGCACAACAAGCCATGCTAGGCTACCAGGGATTCGTCATAAACGCTTCTGACCCGAATAACCCGAACAGCACTTACACCACAAATGTACCTGCAGGAAATACCCCGGGGAAAGGAAATTATTACCAAGAAAATGAAATTTTCACGACTGGCTACAATAGTAAATTGAGTTTCAACATTGCAACTTCTTACAAAGACAGACTTTATTTAGGTGCTAATCTAAATGTACATATCACAGATTACAGAAGATCTAGTAGTTTCTACGAAGACAATGATAACCCAACACAAGCAACCCCAACGATATCAAGTTTACGCTTCAACAACAACCTTTATACCTACGGAAATGGCTTCTCTTTTCAACTTGGAGCCATCGCCAAAGTCACTAAAGAATTCCGACTTGGACTAGCTTACGAATCCAACACTTGGTACGAACTTTACGATGAACTTTCACAAAGTTTATACACAACATTACAAGCAACCGGTGGACAACCTATTAATAAAGCAGTTAATCCTGATGTCGTAAATATTTACGAACGCTACACCTTACAAACACCAGGAAAAACCACTTTTAGTGCCGCTTATGTATTTGGAAAATCTGGATTAATCAGTATTGATTATGCAATTAAAGACTATAGCAATACCAAATACAAACCTGGCCGTGATTTTACAGGAATCAACAATCAACTAAGTAATCAACTGACCAATGCTGGTGAATTAAGAATAGGCGCCGAATACAAAATAAAACAATTGAGTTTACGTGGGGGATATCGTTTTGAAGAGAGTCCATACAAAGACGGAACTACGATTGGAGACTTAAGCAGTTACTCAGGTGGTTTAGGTTATAATTTTGGAGGCACTAAAGTAGATTTAGCCTATTCTTATTTAGAAAGAAAATCGAATCAGGGATTTTTTGCAACCGGATTCACAAACGGAGCAAACGTTACCTCGAAACTAAACAACGTTACGCTTACTTTATTATTTGAATTGTAATTAAAAATAAATAGAATGAATTAAAATCTCCGTCAGGCTCTTACTTGACGGATTTTTTTTGCCCAGATAGAAGCGACATCCTTTTGTGTCCACCGCTGCGAACACAAAAGATATAGTAAACAGCAGGATAAGCTTCATAAAAATCACCTAAAAGAAAAGGAAACAAGCGGTGTTTGAATAAAAAAGTGTAATTTTGCACTCCAATTTATAAAAGTATGAGAACCAAGTCTTTAAAAAAGAACAAAATTAACGTAATCACTCTTGGGTGTTCGAAAAATGTATATGACAGTGAAGTGCTAATGGGACAACTTCGCGCTAATGGCAAAGAAGTACAACATGAGGCACCTGCTAAGGAAGAAGGAAACATTATTGTGATCAACACTTGCGGTTTTATTGACAACGCCAAAGCAGAGTCGGTAAACATGATTTTGGAATATGCTGATAAAAAAGACAAAGGATTAGTAGATAAAGTTTTCGTTACCGGATGTTTGTCTGAACGTTACAGACCGGATTTAGAAAAGGAAATCCCAAATGTCGATCAATATTTTGGTACAACTGAATTGCCTCAGCTGCTTAAAGCTCTTGGTGCTGACTATAAACACGAGCTACTGGGAGAGCGTTTGACTACAACTCCAAAGAATTATGCTTATTTAAAAATTGCGGAAGGCTGCGACAGACCTTGCAGTTTTTGTGCCATTCCGTTAATGAGAGGTTCGCATGTTTCGCAACCGATCGAAAAACTAGTTAAAGAGGCTCAAGGTTTAGCCAAAAATGGTGTAAAAGAATTAATTCTAATTGCTCAGGATTTAACGTATTACGGCCTAGATCTTTATAAAAAACGAAATCTTGCCGAACTTCTGGAAGCATTAGCCAATGTTGAAGGTATCGAATGGATTCGTCTTCATTATGCTTACCCAACAGGTTTCCCAATGGATGTTTTAGAATTAATGAAACGTGAGCCAAAAATCTGTAATTACATCGATATTCCGCTGCAACATATTTCTGATTCCATTTTAAAATCGATGCGTCGTGGTACTACTCAGGCGAAAACGACACAATTATTAAAAGATTTCCGTGCAGCAGTTCCGGGAATGGCGATCAGAACGACTTTAATTGTTGGATATCCGGGCGAAACTCAGGAAGATTTTGAGATTCTGAAAGATTTTGTTCAGGAAATGAAATTTGACAGAATGGGATGTTTTGCCTATTCTCACGAAGAAAACACACATGCTTATTTATTGGAAGATAATGTTCCGGACGATGTAAAACAGGCCCGTGCGAACGAGATCATGGAATTACAATCGCAAATTTCATGGGACTTAAATCAGGAAAAAGTAGGACAGGTTTTCAAATGTATTATTGATCGAAAAGAAGGGGCTCATTTTGTAGGACGAACTGAATTTGACAGTCCGGATGTTGATAACGAAGTTTTGATTGACGCTTCTAAGCATTATGTAAAAACAGGAGAATTTGTTAATATAAGGATAATAGAAGCGACAGAATTTGATTTATACGGAGAACCTGCTTAAATTTACGCTAAACAAGTATCAATTTTAGATAAAATACACTTTTATGAAACCAATACAATCTTTATTTATTTTGTTTTTCACCTTATTGTGTTTTAACTCTGTTTCAGCTCAATACGGAAATGGATACAATAACGGTTACGGTGGTGGCGGTTATGGTAATGGCTACGGAAGAGGAGGCGGAATGGGAATGGACAGAAGCATGATGGGTGGACCACAACCCAATACCAGTAAACCAAAAGAGGTACCTGTAGAGGAAACTGTCGGTAAAATTGTAGAACAAATGAAACCTGAAGTAAATCTCGACGAACTGCAAGTTATCGCTATTTCAAATGTTTTAGTAGACAGTATGAGAGAACAAGGGATTTTACTAAAAAATGAGAGCAGTAGCCAGGATCAAAAGATCGAACAAATTAAAGCATTAAGAGAAAGCACCACAAAAAAGATTACCGCTTTCTTAAATCCAGATCAGATCCCCAAGTACACTGCATTTATGGATAATTTTAAAGAGATCAAAAAGACCTCTAAATCAAAAAAGAAAAAAGATTCAAAAGATAGAGATTCAAAAGAAGTAAAAGAAGACTCTGAAACGATCAAAACTCAGGATTAGTTTTTTTCAACCTCACCTCAAAATACAAATACCACCATGGCAAAAAAACTTTTTTTTTACCTGATCTTAGCAATTATTATTACTTCTTGCTCTACAAATCCATATAAAAACACTGAAAAAGTTTACGATCAGCAGCTTAAAACTTTAGAAGGCCAAATTACCAGTAAAGAAGCTCAGCCAATTCCTGTAGTACCACGTATCGTTATTGATACGACTTATGCACAGCAGCTTGGCATTATAAAAGATACTTTATCAAAAACCGGCTCTACTTCTTTATTAAACGGCATACAGACAGAATGGATCGGAACAGTAAACTTTAACTTAAGAAAACCAAGTTTTATTATTATTCACCATACGGCTCAGGATTCACTTCAACAGACGATTAATACTTTTACCAAAACAAGAACTCAGGTAAGTGCTCACTATATCATATCTGAAAACGGAAAAGTAGTTCAAATGCTGAACGATTACTTGAGAGCATGGCATGCAGGAGCATCTACCTGGGGGAAAAATACAGATTTAAATTCTTCTTCTATCGGAGTAGAGCTTGACAACAACGGTTTTAAACCTTTTACCGAGGCTCAGATCAGCAGTTTAGTGGCGCTATTAACGAAACTAAAGAAAGATTACAATATTCCAACTCAAAACATATTAGGACATTCTGATATTGCTCCGGGAAGGAAACAGGACCCAAGTGCCTTATTCCCTTGGAAAACTCTGGCCGAAAAAGGATTTGGAATCTGGTCAGACGAAATTCTCGAGGAAGCTCCTTTTGATTTTAAGATTGAACAGGCGCTAAGGATTATTGGATACAATACCAAGAATCTTTCAGCAGCTATTATGGCATTCAAATTACATTACATTCAAACTGATGTAACACCAACTTTGGATCGAAAAACAATAGATACCATTTATTCGATTTATAAAAAACAGCTTCAGTAATTTACACCTGAAGGTTAACCGCAATGAACGCTAAGATTTAAGGCAAGATTCGTAAAGTTTTTTCTCATTTTATATCATTTCGACCGAAGGAAGAAATCGCACGCGGGATTCGACAAAGATTGGCAACATTCTGTGTCGAGTTTCTAATGCGATTTCTCCCTTCGGTCGAAATGACAAGCTTTTTGGTTATTTAATCTCAAAAGTATAAGCAAAACTCACACACAGAAAGCTTACCCATAACTCACATCTCCTCTAAAAAAATAAAAAAGCTGCCAAAACACAAGTATGTTTCGACAGCTCCAAAAAAAAAAAAAAAATATCAATCTTTATCTCTAGAAAGAGTATGTTGTAGCTATCAATCCGTAGAATGATCCTCCGGTTGGGGCAGCATCTTTATCTAAAAAAATATCCTCAGAGGCAGCGTCGTATCTTAACTCCGGAATAATAGTCAATTTCCCTACTTTATAATTCAAAGAAACGGTGTTTGCAAAAACATTTGATCCTGTTAATGTTCCTAAACTTGCCGCTGCTTTTTTTGCATCGAAATACTCCATTCTATAGGCCAGACTCAAATTTGGTTTGAAAGTATAATTGGCATACCCTACCAAAGCAAACCAATCACCATCGAGCGCACTGTCAATATCATTATTCGTTTTAGCGTACGTGGCATTAAACCCTAAAGAAAAGACATCCGTTATTGTTTTAGACGCTACAAAATCAATCTGTGTTTTATTTTCATCAGAAACCGGATTAGTACTTCCCGAAGTAAAATTCAAATAAGCACTACCGGTCTCTCCTATATACCCTACTTGTGCTATGTATGTTTTTTGACTTGAACCTGCATCCATTGCTGATTTAAAGTCGGTCGGATTGGTAATACCAAGCATAGCTGTGAACTTACCTGATGTGTATTGTGCTTTCAGACCTGTATTGAAAAACGGACCATAAGAAAAAGCATAAGACATGCTGTAATTTTTATTTCCGACAGCATCTAATACCTCATAACCTATATGTGTTCCGAAACTACCCGCTACAAACTTAAATTTATCAGTAACCTGATAGGTAAAGAATAATTGTTTAATCAAAAATTTTGCATTTATGTCTTTATCTGTAGTTTCGTTATAGGAGAACTCTCCTGCTCTTTTTCCAAAGCCCAGATCAACAAAGACAGCCGCTTTTCCAAAGCTATGTCCTGCCTGAACAGAAGCCATTCCTAATTCGAATGAATCCTGAGAATTGGTAAAACTCGTCAATCCGTTCATTTGTTTTGAAAAATCATATTTATAATAAGCATCTGCCGATCCTCCCCAAGTGGTCGCCGGTGAAGTCGCAGCTTCCTTTTCATCTTGAGCAAAAGCAAAAGAACTGGTTAACATCACGGCTAAAATGTGTACTACTTTTTTCATGTTTTAATTGGTTTTGGTTATTAATTGATTTTGGTTAGTTAATCTTTTATATAGGCAATTGAATACTATAAGTCACTTTTAAAACCTCTTATTCCCTCTAAAACCTCTTCATTTTCAGTAGCGAATTTATTAACTTTTGCATGAGTAAAAGAATTCAAATCTACTTTTTTGGCATTTTTAAGCAAGAATTACGGATTACAAAAATTAACCTCTTCATAATCGTTATTTGATATTATTAGCTGTTCATTTTTAAAAAATACATAACACATAAATAACAACAAACTACACAAAATAATAGGTTTACATAAAAAATCAAATAAAAAATAATACAAAAACATCAAAAACCAATTCAACAAAAAAACACACCCCCTTAAAAAATACCACCTAATTCAAAACAACAAAAAATACAACAAAAACCACTCACCACTAAAAAGGTAAAAAAAATCGATATCAAAAAAGATAAAATTCTTACAAGTTTAAATTCTGAAAAATAAAAATTCAACGGTTAACGCTCATTGCCAAAAACAACAAAGCCCATTCTAATTTGAACGGGCTTTACAAAAAAAAAGCAAACCATAACAACTCCATAAAAAGTATGTTTCCGGTCAAATAAAAGTAAATATGAAAATACTTTTTGGGTAATGAGAGACTGCACAAAATTTATCAAACAAAAAAAAATGCTGTCTTAAACCATTTACGTTTCGCTCCGCTGGAACTTTTCTACTATCGGAAAATTACATTTGCAACAAACCTTTTGCTTTGCTGGAGCAGTTTCGAAAAAAACTGGAATAGTTACTTCCGAAAAAATCTAATTTAAAAAAACAGGGCTGACTCATTTTTGAGACAGCCCTTATTTTTTAAAGTATCTAAAATTTGATCTATGCTAAAATTTTCTCAATTGCATTTATTTCGTCTTCCGCGAAATCAAGATTTTGCAAACATTCGATATTATTATTCAATTGCTTTACAGAGCTTGCTCCGATCAAAACTGAAGTAATTCGTTTGTCCTTTTGGAGCCATGACAAAGCCATTTGAGCCAAAGACTGATTTCTGTTTCGGGCAATTTCGTTCAACTGAACTAATTTCTGTATCCGTTCCTGTGTCACCTCATCTTCTTTCAAATGTCCGTTTGGATTATGTGCCCTTGAGTTTTCAGGGATTCCGTTTAGATATTTATCCGTCAGAAGTCCCTGTGCCAAAGGAGAAAAAGCAATACAACCTACTCCCTTTTCTTCGAGAACATCTAATAAGCCGTTTTCTACCCAACGCTCCAGCATAGAATACTTGGCCTGGTGGATCAAACATGGCGTCCCCAATTGCTTCAAAACATCTACAGCCACTCTGGTTTGTTCTGCCGAATAGTTACTTATTCCCACATACAAAGCTTTTCCACTTCTCACAGCATAATCTAAAGCCATCATCGTTTCCTCAATTGGAGTCTCAGGATCTGGACGATGTGAATAAAAAATATCCACATAATCTACCTTCATTCTTTTTAAGCTCTGATCCAGACTTGACAGTAAATATTTACGAGAACCCCAATCTCCATAAGGGCCATCCCACATGGTGTAACCAGCTTTGGTCGAGATAATGATTTCGTCTCTTAAATTTCCCTGAAAGTTATGCCAGAGTATTTTTCCAAAATTAGTTTCTGCAGATCCGGGAACCGGCCCATAATTATTGGCCAGATCATAATGTGTAATTCCTTTATCAAAAGCTTCAACGGCAATACATTCCGCAGCATCAAAATTATCTACCGATCCGAAGTTATGCCACAATCCTAAAGAAATCTGAGGCAGTAACAATCCGCTTTTTCCACATCTGTTATATTTCATTGTTGTAATTATAAGTTTTATAGCATTTAAAGGTAGAAACAAACCCTATTATTTTAAAAGCAAATAGTGCTTTATTTTTGTAAATTTGTTTAAACAATAAATTTATGGAAAATAACTGGCAAAACTTAATTTCAATCGATCCGGACATTCGGTTTGGTAAACCTGTGATTGCAGGAACCCGAATTTGCGTCTCAGACATTCTTTCCTGGCTATCTACAGCTATGACTTTCGAAGAAATTATAGCTGATTTTCCCGAACTAAAAAAAGAGCATATTTTAGCGGCTTTAGCCTTTGCTGCAAACAGGGAAAATATAACCAAAATAATCGCAGCCTAATGAAATTACTTTTGGATGCAAATATCTCATGGAGGGTAATTAAGAGCATTGAAAATGAATTTTCAAATTGTTTGCATTGCAAAGATATTCGAATAAACCAGCCTGCAAAAGATATTGAGATTTGGAATTTCGCCAAACAAAACAATTTCACCATACTTACTCACGATGATGATTTTGAAAAACTATTGCTTTTAAAGGGAGCGCCGCCAAAAGTAATAATTCTAAAGACTTTCAACAAAAATACGAACCAAATTGCTGAGCTTTTAATCTCAAAAAGGGAAGCTATTATTTCTTTTATTTCAAATGATGACTTACTGATCTTAGAGATTTATTAATTGTGTTGCTTCAAGACCGGTTTTATGAACAAATAAAATTTTGTTATCAAGACATGAATACTTGGCTTTTTTGATTACAAATCAAATTTTATAACTGTTTCATTCCGTACTAAAACAAGAAGCTGGCAAATTCACTTTATTAAACAGATCAGATTGAATTGTATTTCCCCAGGCAAAACGAACCTTAACCGGATTTTTAACTTTTTTACTGCTTACTACAACCTGATCGTTTCTAATTAAAGCTTCGGCCGTATAGAAAATACCATCTGCTCCTGCAATTTCAAACTGGTTGGACAGCTTATTTTTAAAATACAAACCATCGGCATAGTCAAAAGAAAGAGTTATTACCTCTTTATCGATTTTAAAACTCTTAAAAAGAGGTCCATTGACCAGCCCAACAGTAATTTTATAAGTATTTTCCATAGCCAGATTGGCTAAACGGACTCCTACTGTCTTTTTATCTTTGGGATGAATTTCTTTTACATCTGAAATATCACTGGTTACAGTCATTCCGGTATTTGAAACCTCTTTGAGTAATTTTCTTTGTGAATTTCTTACGATGACATTATGAAAATTATTACTTCCCGTTTTAAAAGGGGCAATTTGTGCATAATAAAACGGAAAATCATCGCTCCAGGCTTTCCGCCATGAGGTAATCAAAGCCGATAATGTTTTGTCATATACTAAAGAACCAACATTCGATTCTCCCTGATACCAAATTGTTCCGGCAATCTTGTATCCAACAAAAGGATAGATCATCGCATTGTACGCACGTCCCGGCTGTCGGGGTCCATACTCCTGCTCATTTAATTTTCTTGCATTTTCTAACAAAACAGGATCCTTCTGAACGACTTCTTCGGGCATCCAGACTTCTGCGGGAGTACCTCCCCAGTTGGAAGATATTAACCCAATTGGAACATTCTTTAGTTCTTCTCTTAAACGTTTGGCAAAAAAATAACCAACAGCACTAAAGTATTTCATGGTTTCGGGAGTCGATTCTGTCCAGTTACCAAGCAGATTGTTCTGTTGTGTTGTAGCTGTTAATTTCGGAACGTTAAAAAATCGAATATTAGGATTTGCTGCATTTTTAGTTTCTTCCTCCCCATTGTCTATCCCCCAGCTTGATGACATTTCCATATTCGATTGCCCCGAACAGACCCAAACTTCGCCAATCAAAATGTTTTTAAGAATAATTTCGTTGTACCCTTTGATAGAAATTACATAAGGACCACCGGCTTCGGGTGTTTTTATTTTCAGCTCCCATTGCGCCAGATTGTTTGCTTTAACTTTATACTCGATGTTGCTCCAGTCAACCACTAATCTGATTTCTTCCTGTGGATTGGCCCAACCCCAAATCTTAACTTCAGCATTGCGCTGTAAAACCATATTATCACCAAAAATATTGGGTAGAGAGACATTTGCCATCATAAAACCGGGAATAATCAACAGAAAGAGAACAAACTTAAACATATTATTTTTCATCGTATTGCTTTTTTAAGAGAACCTGCTTAGTCTGACTATAGCCATCTTAATTTTTAAGTACCTATTGCATTTTAACAATTTCAGCTGTTTTAGTCCGGTGATATTGTAAAAAAACGCTCTACACTTTCCATAAAAAACATCGTTCTTAAAGATATTAATTTTTAAAAGGATAAAAAAACAACATAAAAAAAACTCCGGATACATTACATATCCGGAGCTTCTCGCTTTATAACTAATATATTTAAAACTCTTAGATCACTGTGCCTTTTAGTGTAAGGACTTTTGGAGTGCTTTCGGCACTTGTGGTTACTGTAACTGTTTTAGTAAAACCACCTTTATTGGCAGCATTATAAGTCGCAGTAACTTTTGCTGATTTTCCAGGCAAAATAGGTTCTTTGGTATAATCTGTTGCTGTACAACCGCAAGACCCCACTACATTTGTAATGACAACAGCAGTTTTACCGGTATTTTTAAATTCGTAAACAATTGCTTTTGGAGTTCCCTGAGGAATTTCTCCTACATCTATAGTTTCAGCTTTCCATACTACAGTTGAAGCTGCTGCTGCAGCAACTTTTGTTTCAGAATTTAATGACTTTAACGGTGCGATTGCCGAAAAAGACATTAAACCTAGTGCCAAAGCTAACATCGAAATTTTAATCATTTTCATAGCTAAATATTTTATTGGTTAATGATATTTCAAAAGTACTTCTGAACTGATCAAATCGCTGTTAACCGCTTTCAAATCTTTGTTAACGACTTGTTAATTGGCGTTTTTCACTATAAATTTGATTAATATTACACTTTAAAAAACTGTTTTCTTGAAACTCAACAAACTCAATAGCATCATTTTATTAGGCTTAGTGGCTATTATCAGTATACTGGTAACACAGCTGCTTTGGACCAAAGAAGCTTTTACTATAGAACAAAAAAAACTCAGTCAAAAAGCACATCTCGCTTTGCTTGAAGTCGCTAAAAAACTATACGAAGGAACCAATCATGAACTTCCGGCACAAAATCCTGTTCAAAAGATTGCCAACGATTATTATATCGTAAATATTGACAATGATTTTGAACCTGATATTCTTGAATTTTACCTGAAAAGTGAGTTCAAAAAAATGAACATTACGACTGATTTTGAATATGCGATGTACAATTGTCAGAGTGACGAAATGGTGTATGGGAATTATATTTCTCTATCTGAAAAAAAGACAATCAAGCAACCGGTTTATTTTCCAAAACACAAGAACCTGGTTTATTATTTCGCCATACGTTTTCCAAATGAGACGACCTATTTGTTTAGTTCGATGCGATTCTGGTTTATTCTTTCGATTGCTCTGATTCTTATTTTATTAATTTATGTGTACTCGATTTTCACCCTTTTACAACAAAAAAAATACTCCGAACTGCAGCGTGATTTCATCAACAATATGACGCATGAGTTTAAAACCCCTTTATCTTCCATTCTGATTGCCTCTAAATATCTGATCGAGCAGACACCTATTAAAGAAGACAAAAAACTGTATACGTACACTGACATCATTATCAACCAAAGCAACAAACTGAATGGTCATATTGAAAAGATTTTAAATGTGGCTAAATCAGATTATGCACCACTGGAATTAAAGAAGGAGGCGGTTTTAGTTGTTCCGATTATTGAAGAAGTAATTCAAAACATCCTTTTAAAATATCCGGAGGCAAATATCAAAATTGAAACTCTTTCCAAGGAGCACAAGATCGAAACGGACGTTTTTCATTTCTCGAATTTAGTTTATAATTTACTTGATAATGCCGTTAAATATTGTTCCGGAGAATGTCTCATTCTAATTGGAATAACGGCCGAAAATTCGGTTTTAAAACTGGCTTTCAAAGACAATGGAGTTGGAATTTCATCTAAAAACCTTTCTTTTATTTTTGATAAGTTCTACCGCGCTCAAAACGAAAAAAGCAATGAGGTAACCGGTTTTGGACTAGGTTTGTATTATGTAAAAGAAATTTGCAACTTGCATAACTGGAAAATAAAAGCGGAGAACAATTCCGAAAAAGGCATCACTATAACTTTATCAATTCCATATAAAAAATGAAACAGTTCAAAATACTTTATACTGAAGACGATGAAACCCTGGCATTTCTGACCAAAGACAATCTGGAACAGAACAACTATGAAGTGAATCATTGCCGTGACGGACAAATGGGTCTCGAAAACTTTAAAAAAGAAAATTTTGACATTTGTATTCTTGATATCATGATGCCTAAGATGGATGGCTTTGAACTGGCCGCTCAAATCAGAAAATGCAACAGCGACATTCCGATTATCTTTCTTTCCGCCAAAACATTAAAGGAAGACCGTATTAAAGGACTGCGTTTGGGTGCCGATGATTATCTCGTAAAACCTTTTAGCATTGAGGAACTTCTTTTGAAAATTGAAATTTTTCTGAAGCGTTCGCAGAAAAACATTCTGATTGAAAAACCAGTTTATGAGATTGGCAAATATCAATTTGACACGAGCAACTTTGTTCTTTTCAACGAAAATGAAAAAATCAGCCTTACGCAGCGCGAAGCCGAATTATTGAAATTATTCCTTGACAATAAAAACTCCGTTTTAAAAAGAGAACAAATCCTTACCTCTCTTTGGGGAACCGATGATTATTTTATGGGACGTAGTCTGGACGTTTTTATTTCACGTCTTCGTAAGATTCTAAGCAACGAAAAAGGCATTTCTATTGAGAACCTTCACGGAATTGGTTTTCGATTTACCATGTAATTTATAGGCTTAAATTCTTCCTTTTTTTGTATTTTAGTACTTATTTTCTCCAATATGAAATTACATCATTTACGCAACGCCACTTTAGTTATAGAAACTGAAACCGATGTTATATTGGTTGATCCGATGTTGGGAAAAAAGAAAACGATTGCACCTTTTACTATTTTCCGTTACAAACCCAAAAGAAACCCACTTATCGCTTTACCCAAAAACAGTAGAGATATTTTGAGTAAAGTAACCGTATGCCTTATTACTCACTTACATCCTGACCATATCGATAAAGCGGGCGAGATTTTTTTAAGACGCAAAAGTATTCCGGTCATTTGCAGCAGCAAAGATCAAAGTGTTTTATCGAAAAGAGGTTTAAGCATCGTACAAACCTTAAACTATTGGGAACCTCAGGAATTTCTGGGAGGTAAAATAACAGGAATTCCCGCCGTTCATGGTTATGGGTTTGTTGCCAAACTTATGGGAAACGTTATGGGCTTTCATATCGAATTACCCCATCAAAAATCTATTTATATCAGTTCTGATACTATTTTTACGGAACATGTACAAAAAGTCCTGATTGAGTTTAAACCCGACATTTCGGTTGTCGCCTGCGGAACTGCCAGATTAGATTTCGGTCAACCCTTATTGATGCGAATGAACGACATTCTAAAATTTGCCGCACTTGCTCCTGGAAAAGTATTTGCCAATCATCTGGAAGCTTTAAATCACTGTCCGACCACAAGAACAGCATTAAAACAAGCACTTCTGGACAATAATCTTTTGGATAAAGTTTCGATTCCAAATGACGGTACCTGTGTAGCATACTAACCCTTCATTTAGCACAAAGAAAAACTACAAAACCAATAATCCGAACTCACGCAAAGTATTGACGGGTTTGGAATACCAGAATAGCTCGAAATCGTCTAAATTGGTCTCAAAATCATTCTTCACTTCCTGAAAAGTGTAATTTTTAGTATTTGAAATAGCCATTTTACTTAAAATTTGAACCAGCCATTCTCCTTCTTCTTTATTCGTCTGAATGTTGAAACTTTCTTTTTTATCATGGAAAGTAAAACTCATCATTTCCCAGCTTCTTCCTTTTTTAGATTTTGTGAAATGCTCCACAAATGGTTTCCCACCTAACCAGACAACTTTTGCATTCGGTTTGGTATTGAAATCATTTCCTTCTTCAAGGGCATTAAAAATAAAGTCCGGGTCTATTTTGGTCTTCGGTATTTTAAAATCAAACCAATCCTGCAATTCGTAATCAAAACAGATTCCGTGCATAAAATTAAAAAGTGATTTCTTCAATCCAAAACTAAACTTATCGTGATTGATTCCTGTAGAATCGGTATAATCAATATCATTATTGGCAAAAGTTCCGATAGCTTCCGTTGCTTTTGTGACACCAAATTTTTCCGGATACAATCCAACCGGACTGTGAGCTGTCATCGCAAACTGGTGCCAAAATCCCGACTGCAGAATCCCTGCCTCGAATAACTGACGAACCATTTCGAGACTATCCACCGTTTCCTGAATGGTCTGAGTAGGATAACCGTACATCAAATAAGCATGAACCATAATTCCGGCTTCGGTAAAATTTCGGGTTACTCTAGCAACCTGTTCTACTGTTACACCTTTGTCAATTAACTTTAATAATCGGTCTGAGGCAACTTCTAAACCACCTGACACTGCAATACAGCCCGAAGCTTTAAGTAATAAACACAAATCTTTCGAAAAACTTTTTTCAAATCGAATATTGGTCCACCACGTTACTGCTAATTTCCGACGCAAAATTTCTAAAGCCAAAGCACGCATCAATGCCGGCGGTGCTGCTTCATCTACAAAATGAAATCCATTCTGCCCTGTTTGCAGCATCATTTCCTCCATTCGATCGCACAATAAATTAGCCGCTACCGGTTCGTAAACTTTTATATAATCTAATGAGATATCACAAAAGGTACATTTTCCCCAATAACAACCGTGCGCCATAGTGAGTTTGTTCCAACGTCCGTCACTCCACATCCGGTGCATGGGATTCACAATTTCGATTACCGAAATGTACTTATCCAAAGGCAGATCCGAATAATCGGGAGTTCCAACCTGAGACTGTTTATAATCGTGTTTTAAGGAATTGTTTTTGTAGACTACTTCTCCGTTTTCCAGCAGAAAAGTTCT
This sequence comes from Flavobacterium sp. UGB4466, assembly GCF_903469665.1. Taxonomy (GTDB): domain Bacteria; phylum Bacteroidota; class Bacteroidia; order Flavobacteriales; family Flavobacteriaceae; genus Flavobacterium; species Flavobacterium lipolyticum. The sequence continues at coordinate 74,338 of NZ_CAGKLC010000004.1, forward strand.
TTTGTATCGCTTCTCTTCCCTCGACTCCGCTCGGGACGACAAGCTTTCAATAAGTTCTTCAATAGGAACTTCTCCGTCATCCAGAGTAATAAAATCAAAAAACTCAAAAACTCGTTGATCCGAAAGTGAACGCAATTCAGTATTTGGGAAACCTCCGCCCATCGAAATTTTAATTTCCGGATGATGCTGTTTTACCCATTGTGCACATCTGAAAGCACTGTACAAATTCCCCGGAAAAGGAACGGATATCAAAAAAAATGTAGGCTGAACAATTTCTATTCTTTCTTTTAAAATCGAAATTAAAATGGCATCGATGTAGGTTGGTTCCTGCTGTAAAGCTTCGTACAATTCATCAAACGAATTGGCACTTCGTCCTAAACGTTCGGCATATCGGCTGAAACCAAAATTCTCATCGATACATTCCACAATAAAATCCGAAATATCCTCGAGATACAGGGTCGCGAGATGCTTGGCTTTATCCTGTGTTCCCATGGTTCCGAAAGCCCAATCCAATTCTTCCAACTGTGCAAAACGGGAGGCCTCGGGCAGAAAATCTTCCTGACAGATCTGTAAGGCCAAAGTTGGATTTTTCCCTTGCAGAAACTGAATTACTGCATCAATTGTTTTGATGTATTCGTCCTGCAATGCAAAAATACGTTTGGAATTATCTGAAATGTCTTCCCTTGACTCCGCTCGGGAGGACAAATCTTTAAAAAGATTTTCAGAATAAAGAAACAAATCAATTAAACCCTTCTTCGAAAACAATTCCAGAATTACATCAATACCCAAATCAGCCTGAACCGATTCGATATTTTTGGTATTCAGAAAACCTTTTATATACGCCGTCGCCGGATACGGGGTATTCAGTTGCGTAAAAGGTGGCGTAATTACAAAAAGTTTTGTTTTCAAAAGGAATTTATTTTTTTGCAAAAATACGGGATATTTATAATCATTTGACAAAAGAAATAAATCTAATTATTTCGTTAACGTCATCAAATGTTATAAGTTTTTATTTATTGAAATAAAACTTGCAAACATTTGTATTTCATAATCTACAGCATCGTTTTTTGGTTATATTTGCTTACAAATTTTCTCTAAATGATGCTAAGAACTTTACTCCTATTTATTGTTTTTATCAAATGTTCTTGTGTTTTTGCGCAAGAAATGAATACTAATTCATCTAATAGTATTTTATTAGAAGATAAACATGGTCATCTCATTCAAAATTTGGAAGAGCAAAAACAATTTTTGAAAATTAGAGAGGCAAAGATGAAAGCTGAAATCCTGAATTTAAAAAAAGTAATTTTGAATTCGAAAGGGAGAAATTCGACTTCAAAAACTGCCGCTACTCTTCAAGGAGTAGAAATATGTACAAATGGAGGTTTTGAGCAATATGAAACTATAAACGGAAGCAGTTATCTTAAGAATTTTCTTTATACAATAGGTGATCCTCCCGGTCCAACGCAGTGCCGATCGATTACCAATACTGCCGATTCATACATCAATCGCTATAACCCTAATAATATGAACATTATGGCGACCAGTGTTTCCTCCAATTTGGTTGACCCCTATATAGGAGACATTAAAGCATTTGATCAATATACTCTTAAAATTAATCATGAGAACTCCTCTACCTATGGTTCTATTGTTCAAGGTAAAAGGTTTAAAACAAACAATGAAAATTATCTGAAATTTAACTACAAAGCGGTATTACAAAGTGTGTACGACAATAGCCACACTGATAATCAGGCTTTTGTAAAAGCCCGAATTTTAGATAAAAATAAGACCGTTGTTAGCGAATTTTGTTTGGTAGGAGATGAAAAAAATTGCATTTTCAGTAAGGTTCCGAGTCAAAATTCCGGTTATGTTACTTTATACACTCCCAATTGGCAATCAGGAATACTGGACATTTCATCAATTCCTAATTACGAAGAATTTACCGTTGAGTTTATGGCTTCCAGATGTGGATTGGGAGGACATTTCGGATATATGTATGTTGATGATGTTTGTATCTTACAATCCGCAGAAAACTTACAAGGTTCTATAGAGCTTGATCCTTTAAATAAAGTTTGTCCAACTTTACCAATTTCAGTATGCGGTAGTTATACGATTCCTAATTCCGGAGGAATTTCTGCCTCAGTAAAAAAAATCACTTTAAATGTTTACAACAGTAATAATGTGTCAATTTATAACACATCAACTACTTCAAACCTGGACACAACAAACAAAAAATTTTGTTTTACATTAAAAAGCAGTGATCTTCCAAATATTACAAATGCTAATTATAATGTAGGTGTACAAATAGATTATGATATTTCCGGAACTTCTTGCTCAGGAACCACATTTGATTCTGCTATAGATCCCGATGCAAATCCTGGCTGGGATATTTCTTTTTTGAATTGTTCTTCAAGTTGTACCATTAATGTTACGACAGCCAAAATATCTCAATGTGACGCAAACCGTGATGGAAATGAAAATTTTGATTTATCTAGATTAAATTCTTTAATAGTTCCTTCTACAGCGGGCTTAAATTTCAGTTATTTCAAAAATTACAATGAGGCGGAGTCCAATTTGAATGCTATTACCAATTTTACAAGTTACCCAAGTTCAAGTGCTTCTATTTTTGTTAGAGTCAGCAAGGATGCTACTTGCTACAAAATAATTTCTGCCAATTTAGAGGTAAGAAATCCCACAGCAAATATTACAGGTATCCTAAATGTTTGCTCTGGAAGCACTGTATTAACCGCTTCTCCAGGGGCTTCGTATTTATGGAATACCGGTGGAACTACGCAAAGTATTACCGTAACTTCGTTAGGAAATTACTCTGTTACTGTTACAGATTCTTTTGGATGCTCCAGCAATGCCAATGTTACTATCGAACCAAGTCAAACTGCCGTTTCTCCTACTTTACAGATTACGCAGCCCTCTTGTTTTTCCACTACAGGAACAATAAAAGTAACTTCGACGGCATCACAATATAGTTTTGATGATGGCGTAACCTGGAGCGCAAGCGATACGAAGAGTAATTTATATCCCGGAACCTATTTAGTAAAAATAAAGACCGTGAATGGATGTACTTCTTATTCTCAAAGTGTAATTATTACAGCTGCTTCTACTCTGTATCCAAATTACACTTATATCAATCCTTTATTTTGCGGAGATAAGGGAAGTATTACCATTACAACTCCTGCTGCATACTATAGCTTTGACGATGGTGCAACTTGGGTAAATAATTCTACTGCTAACAATCTTTCACCGGCAAATTATAAAATTCGTACCAAAGATTTACAAGGTTGTATTTCGTCGGCAAACAATGTACTCATCAGCAGCAATACGCTGGAAACTCCCACGTATACAATCGTATTACCCGCTTGTAGTACAAAAGGAAGTATTACCATCAATACTCTTTCTGATTTTTACACTTTTGATGGAGGAACTACATGGGTTACCAATAATACAATGAGTAATTTAAATGCGGGAAGCTATTCTTTAGGAATTAAAAATGCCTTAGGCTGTACTTCCTATTATACTTATGCGTATTTAAATAATTTTAAAGATTCCTATCCTCAATATACAACTGAACAACCTATTTGCGGAGTAGACGGAAGTATTACAATTACTACACCAGCAGATTTGTACAGTTTTGATAATGGAGTAACCTGGACAAGCAATAATGTTAAAATTTTACCTTTTGGAAACTATCAAATAAAAATAAAAAACAGTGCGGGATGTATCAGCTCCGCTAATTATGCTTCTTTAAATCAACCTTATATAAGTTCCCCAATTACTTCCATAGAACACCCAACTTGTGGTGTAAACGGAAAAATTACTATTAACTCATTATCCGATTTTTATAGTTTTGACAATGGTGCGACCTGGACAACTCTTAATTCTAAGTCATTACCTCCTGGTGTTTATACCGTAATTACAAAAAATAATCTTGGCTGTACCTCATATCCAACTGGCGTTTATTTAAACAATCCCAATATAGATCTACCTGATTATACTGTTGTTCAACCTACTTGTACGTCGTCGGGCAGCATTACAATAAATACAGCTGCCAGTTTCTATAGTTTTGATGGAGGTTATACCTGGGGAACTTCTTCTTCCTTATCAAATCTTAATTCTTACAAATTTTACAACCTTACAATAAAAAACAGTTTAGGATGTGTTTCTAACTCCGTAGGTGTTTCAATTAACACCCCAAAGCTCCCTGTTCCGGATTATACAGTTACGAATCCAAGTTGTGGAAATATTGGTAATATTACATTCAACACTACTGCAGATTATTATAGTATCGATGGTGGTGCAAACTGGAGTACCAGTAATGTTTTTAATAATTTAAGCCAGGGGTCTTACAATTTAATTATAAAAAAGAGTAACTGTACATCCAATTCCATTTACATTTATTTGGATCCCTCTAAGCTGGCACAACCTAATTTAACCATCACACAGCCAGGATGCGGTACAAAAGGCAGTATTAAAATTAATACGACTGCCAGCTTTTACAGTATTGACGGGGTAAATTGGGGGACAAATCCTATTTTTTCTGATCTTCCGGCAGGATATTATTTCCCAGCGATTAAAAATGCCGTAGGTTGTATTTCCAGCTCAAACGGGGTATCACTTCAAGAGTTTTTTCTCCCGGCACCCACCTTTAAAACAACACAGCCTACTTGTGGAGTTGGAGGAAGCATAACCTTTACTTCAACTGAAGCACAATACAGCATAGATGGAGGCAGAAACTGGAGTACTAGTCCTGTATTTACTAATCTAAGTCCAAACACTTATTATTTATTAGTAAAAAATGCTACCGGATGCACATCATCGTCTTACGGTGTATATGCCAACTTGCAGCAATATTATTTACCCAATCCAGATTTTACATTAATTCAGCCAACGTGCGGCATTGATGGAAGTATTACTATTGCAACAGTTGCAAGTTCTTATAGTTTTGACAATGGTAATACCTGGACAACTAACCCAACTCTTTCAGGACTTACTTCTGGTTATTACAACATCATGATAAAAAATGCAGCGGGTTGTAAATCTTATGGTTTATCAATAAGTATTGCTCCTTATTATCTTCCTAATCCCAATATAAAAGTAGCACAACCAAGCTGCGGAAATGGAGGAAGCATTACCGTTACAACTCCTGCTGACAATTATAGTTTTGATGGAGGCAGCACTTGGACTACAAATCCAATTTTATTAAATCCTGCAAGCTCGTATTATACTATTCTTATTAAAAATGCAAAAGGTTGTAAATCAAATTCACAATATGTCAACATAAACAAATTTTATCTATCCTCACCAAATATATCTGCTATTCAACCCAACTGTAGTACTACTACGGGAACTATAATAGTAAATACTACTGCAGACCAATATAGCTTTGATGGAGGAATAACCTGGACTACAAGTCCTGTAAAGAAAAATTTAGCAGGCGGCCCCTACAATGTATTAATAAAAAACACTCTAGGCTGTACCTCTAGCCGCAGCTATATCCATATAAATACACCTCCTGCAATTCCTGCTGCACCTGCTGTAACCAAAGTTCAACCTTCTTCCTGCGATGCTACTGATGGCAGCATCACCATAACTACACCAGCTATAAGTTATAGTTTCAATGATGGAAACAGTTGGACAACAAGTCCTACGAAAATAAATGTGGGGGCTGGTACCTATATTATTAAAATCAAAACAAATTCATATAGTTGCGAGTCATCAACAGCTGTTGTCAATTTAAGTGCTGGTCCTGCAATTGCAGCTCCGGTTTTTACTACCACACAGCCAAACTGCAGCTCATCAAAAGGCTCTATTACCATTACAACAAATGCTGCTACTTATAGCTTTGACAACGGATTAACCTATGTTTTTTCTAATACAAAAACAGATCTTCCTCCGGGTATTTATTTCATAAAAATTAAAAATTCAGCAGGTTGTATTTCAGATGCTGCTCCGGTCACGATCTCGCCATTATTACCGCTTGCTGCTCCTGACTTTACAGCAGTTCAACCTACTTGCACCAATTTTACAGGATCAATTACAATTAATACCGTAGCCGATTTTTATAGTTTTGATAACGGAATCACGTTTGGGACCTCCAATACAAAATCTAATCTGTCTGCAGGAACCTATAATTTGATCGTTAAATATAATTCGGGTTGTATTTCTCTTGCCACTGCCATTACTATACAAGCCGCACCTGCAATTCCTGAAGCACCACAAGTTGTAGTCACAAACCCAACTGGCTGTAATCCTACAGGCACTATTACGGTTTCAACGGTTGCAAATCTGTATAGTTTTGACGATGGCCTTACCTGGAACAACAGCAATACTGCCAGTTTATCTCCCGGAAATTATTCTGTTCGAATAAAATACACAAATGGCTGTGAATCTATTCCATATAGAACCACCATCAATGCAGCACCAAATGCTCCCGCAGCTCCAATTTTTACTATTACACAACCTATCACTTGCAGCAATCCATTTGGCTCAATTTTAATTACAAACCCTGCTGATCAATATAGTTTTGACAATGGTAAAACGTATTCAGCCAGTCCAAATTCAGGAAATTTAATCGTCGGAACCTATATGGTTCGTGTTAAAAATAGCATCGGCTGTGAATCTGCTCCAATATCTGCAACCATTAACCGTCCAACAGATTATCCGAACGAACCTGCATTTACAACTATCCAGCCTGATTGCAGTAATCCTAATGGTGCTATTACAATTACCGATGCTGCATCTGAATATAGTTTCGATAATGGTGTTAGCTGGACTACCACTGCAATGAAATCGAATCTTGCTCCCGACACCTATTTTATTAAGGTAAAAAATAATAAGGGCTGTTCTTCAAATGCAACCACAGTTACTATAATTCCTTTTACAAATTTCACTCAAAATCCAGCTTTATCCGGTCCCCAAACATTCTGTATTGAACAAAATGCCACGTTAAATTCAATTACGATCACAGGACAAAATATTAAATGGTATGATGCACCAGTAAACGGAAACACTTTACCAAAAACAACTTTATTAGACAGCAGAATTTATTACGCTACGCAAACATTAAACAATTGCGAAAGCCTAAGATTTCCTGTACCAGTAAAAGTTCAAAACACACCTATACCTAATGCCGATTCTCCTCAACAATTCTGTATTCAGAAAAATGCAAGAATTAGGGATATTAAAATAACAGGGCAAAATATTAAATGGTACGAAACTGCTTCATCTACTATAAGCTTATCTGAAATAACTGAACTTGTAGACGGAATCACGTACTATGCTTCTCAGTCTTTTAGTGGTTGCGAGAGTGACAAAACCCCCGTTACAATCAATATTCTTGGAGCGACAATAGGAGAATGTATCTATTTTGTAGATGAACTTCCTTATCCTAAATTCTTTACCCCAAATAATGATGGCTATAACGATACATGGACTATTGATTTTATCTATTTAGCCCCAAATACCGGAATTAAAATTTTTGACCGTTACGGAAAGTTTATCAAAGAAATACGACCAGACAATCCCTGGGATGGGACATATCTTGGACAACAAGAACCATCTTCAGATTATTGGTTTACTGTTACAAGAATAAATGGAAAAGAAGTTAGAGGACATTTTAGTCTGAAACGATAAAATATGCCATCGCAAAGCTTTATCAATACTAAACTTTGCGATGTTTCTGTTACACTTAAAACTTATGTTCGTCTTTACTAATCATTAAAAAAGAAACCAACGAAATTAGCGCGGCACCAGTCAGATAAAATCCAACATAATTTAAACCGTAAGTACTTGCCAACCAAATGGCGATCATAGGCGCAAACGCCGCACCCAGAATTCCGGCCAAATTAAACGTTAAGGAAGCTCCGGAATAACGGACATTTGTTGGAAATAATTCCGACAGGAAAGTTCCCAAAGGTCCATAAGTGAATCCCATCAGAGCCATTCCCGTACAGGCAAAAGTGGTAATGAGAATGATATTTCCTTTGCTTAAAAAAGAAGAAAACAAAAACCCGAAAAGCGCTATGGCTGTGGTTGCAATAAGTAACATTTTGCGTCGTCCGATCTTATCGGCAACAACTGCCGAAACCGGAATAAAAAGAGCAAAAAACAAAACAGAGAACAGCTGAACCAATAATGCATCTCTTTTGGTAATCCCCAAATCTGAAGTGATCCAGCTTAAAGTAAAAACGGTCATCAGGTAAAAAACCAAAAAGGTGGTAACAGCCGACAATGTTCCAAAAATCAATTGATTTCGATACGACTTAATCAAAGTTAAAAAAGGAACTTTAACTTCTTCCTTTTCTTTTTTAGCGCTTTCAAATGAAGGCGTTTCGGTAATTTTTGTTCGGATATAAAACCCCACAACAACCAAAAACGAACTTGCTATAAATGGAATTCTCCAGCCATAATCCATAAAGTTTTCATTGGTCATCGTGTCTGTAAGAATTAGAAAAGTTCCACCCGAAAGCAGCAATCCAATAGGAGCGCCCAATTGCGGAAACATTCCGTACCACGCACGTTTATCCGGAGGTGCATTTTCGATTGCCAATAAAACAGCACCACCCCATTCGCCTCCTAAACCTACACCTTGCCCAAATCGACACAGCATTAACAATAAAGGAGCAGCAACACCAATACTGGCATAACCGGGTAAAAATCCTATCGTAACCGTTGAAATACCCATCGTTAATAATGCTGCCACCAAAGTAAATTTACGCCCGATTTTATCTCCATAATGTCCAAAAAAAGCGGAACCTAACGGGCGTGATAAAAAAGCAATCGAAAAGGTAGCTAAAGATTCCAGAGTTGCCATAGTCGGGTCTGAACCGGGGAAAAATAGTTGCGGAAAAACCAATACGGCAGCATTGGCATAAATATAGAAATCAAAAAATTCTATGGTGGTACCAATCAAGGAACCAAAGAGAACATGTTTTAAGGAGTTCTTCTGTTTCGGGTTATTTTCCATTCGGCTTTACTATTGTTTTCTTTTAACTATTACTGCAAAAAATAAATCAGCTTCTTCTGCACAACAAATATTTGTTTGCAAAAATAGAATTTCATTATTAATAACACCCATAACCAAACAATACTTTTAAATTACTCTCAGAATTTTAACAAAAACAACAAATCAAACACCCTAATCATTCACAAAACATTTCTTACAATAAAAAAAGAGACAACAAAATCAAAACACTGATTTACAACAACTTAATTCAAAGCGTAAAAATCAAATCTTAAGCATTCGTTAAAAAAGGATTTAAGTACATATTTTGATTAAATTTACAGCTATCAAAAATAAACCTAAAACTATGCCTACCGACTGTATCAGCTATCAAAACTCAGGATATTTCTCTAAATTGATACAAGATTATTTAGATCAAAAACCCGAATTACAATCACTGTACAATCACTTTCCTACGCTTGAAAACTTTGAGAAACAAATCCTTGACAAGCAGGCTAATTTCGACCATGCAAACCGTGTCCCCCTTGTTGAAACGCTAAAAAAGCAATACGAAAACATCAAAATTTCAGATTCGACCAAAGAGAATATCGAGCTTTTAGCACTCCCAAATACTTTTACAATTACAACCGGACACCAGCTAAACCTGTTTAGCGGTCCTTTGTATTTTTTATACAAAATCATTTCGACGATTAATCTCACTACGGAACTGAAATCAAAATATCCTGCTCATAATTTTGTTCCGGTTTATTGGATGGCAACTGAAGATCACGATTTTGAAGAGATTAATTATTTTAATTTTAAAGGAAAAAAATTCCGTTGGAACAAAGAAAGCACCGGTCCGGTTGGAAGACTATCGACAGAAGGTTTAGAAGATTTTTTTGAAATCTACTCCAAAGATTTGGGTTCGAGTACAAATGCCAACTTCTTAAAAAAACTCTTTGAAGAAGCCTATCTGAAGCATGAAAACCTTGCCGATGCCACACGTTTTTTGGCAAACCGCTTGTTCGAATCGTACGGTTTAGTGATTTTAGACGCAGATTCAGCAGATTTAAAACGCGCTTTCATTCCGTATATTAAAGAAGAATTGGAGCAGCAAACGGCTTTCAAAGCGGTTCAGGAAACAATCTCAAAATTTAATGATTACACCATTCAGGTAAATCCTCGTGAAATCAATCTGTTTTACATTGAAGACCAACTCCGTGAGCGAATTATAGTAGAAAAAGACCGATACGTTGTCAACCATACTAAAATATCATTTTCGAAAGAAGAAATTTTCAATCTACTCGAAAGCAATCCCGAAAAATTCAGTCCGAATGTAATCATGCGTCCGTTGTATCAGGAAATTATTCTTCCAAATTTATGCTACATTGGCGGAGGAGGAGAAATTGCTTACTGGCTGGAATTAAAATCTTTTTTTGATGCTGTGAACATTACTTTCCCAATGTTATTGGTTCGTAATTCAGTACTTTTAAGTACCGAAAAACAAGCTAAAAAAGCAGATACACTTGGACTTCACTGGAAAGATTTATTTACTAAACCCACAGATTTAGTAAATGCTATTACACATAAATTATCTGGTTTTCCAATTGATTTAACGCCACAAAAAGAAATGCTGGTCAAACAATTTGAATATCTTTACGAATTAGCACAACAAACTGATAAATCCTTTACGGGAGCTGTAAAAGCTCAGGAAGTAAAGCAAAAGAAAGGCTTAGACAATCTCGAGAAAAGATTATTGAAAGCACAAAAACGAAAACTGGATTCAGAAATACAACGCGTTGTTGATTTACAATGTGAATTGTTTCCCAATCAGAGTTTACAGGAGCGTCAAACCAATTTTTCTGAATTTTATCTGGAAAAAGGAGAAGAATTGATTCCTCTTTTAATACAAAATTTAAAACCTTTAGAAACGAATTTTAATATTATCACGATCTAAAAATAAAAAAGTAATAGTCATCAGAATAAATAACCGCCTCTTCTGAAATTATTGCGGCTCTAACCAAATAGTAACCTTTTAAAAAAAAAATTAACCTATTTACCAAAATTATGACCAGAGAGCGCCTGATATCATTAGATGTCTTTAGAGGATTGACTATTTTATTAATGACTATTGTAAACAACCCGGGAGATTGGGGAAATGTCTACGCCCCGTTACTACACTCCGAATGGCATGGCTGTACGCCAACCGACTTAGTGTTTCCGTTTTTTATTTTCATCATGGGAGTTGCGGTACCCCTGGCAATGCCAACCAAAACCTGGGACAGTACTACCTTCAACAAAATTCTGGTTCGTTCGCTACGCATGCTCGGCCTTGGAATTTTCTTTAATTATTTTGGAAAAATACAGCTTTTTGGCCTTGAAGGAATTCCGCTTCTTATCGGCCGATTGATTATCACTGTAGCAGTTGGCTATGCTTTGATGGGCAATTTCAGTTCGAAAATCAAAAACATACTGGCATTTTCAATTTTGTTTGTTTATCTGTTTCTGGCTTACAGCGGGATCGAAGCCTACCACGATGTGCGATTACCGGGTGTTTTACAACGAATTGCGATTGTATATTTTGTCGTTTCTCTATTGTACTTAAAAACAACTCAAAAAACACAGATCATAACCGGTATTACTTTATTACTGGGCTATTGGGCCATAATGACTTTAATTCCCGTTCCCGGAATCGGAGCGCCTAATTTAGAAAAAGAAACCAACTTAGCTTCCTGGCTCGATGGTGTATTACTGGAAGGACATATGTATCGCGGAACCATAACCTGGGATCCTGAAGGAGTTCTAAGTACCATTCCGTCAATCGTGAACGGAATCATTGGTTTATTGATTGGTCAGATTTTACAGCGTGAAATTACACCAAAACAGAAAGCCGTTAAAATGATAGCTGCAGGTGTTGCCTTAATCATTGGAGGGCTAATCTGGAACGCCTTCTTCCCTATCAACAAATCGCTTTGGACCAGCAGTTATGTCTTATACACTACAGGACTGGCAACTGCTTGTTTAGCATTCCTATATTACATCATTGACATTGCAGCCTACAAAAAGGGTCTAAAATTGTTTTTAATCTGGGGAGTCAATCCAATGATTGTATTTTTCTTCTCTCAGATTATCCCTCAGGCTTTAGTGATGGTTCAGTTTAAGAACCCGCAACATCCAGAAGAACAGATCAATCTTTTAAGTTATTTGTACCAATTCGGTATTGCTCCTTTCTTTAGCAATCCAATGACAGCCTCGTTAGCAGGAGCATTAACTTATGTTGGAATCTGGACTTTTATACTATGGATTTTCTACAAAAACAAACTGATTTTTAAAGTTTAAAAATAAGCTATATCCACTTCGATTACAAGAGACGCAAAAACGCGTCTCTTTTTTTCTTCCTCACATTAAAACAAATTGACAACTCCTATGAGTACTATTTTTCATTTTTCTTTACCAAAACATCATTTGTTAGAGTTTTAATTATGAATTTATTAAAATCAATTCATAAAAAAAGTATACTTTTGCACGAAATTAAAAATAAGCAATAAAATGGCAACAAATAGAACTTTTACAATGATTAAGCCGGATGCAGTTCAAAACGGACACATCGGAAATATCTTAGCAATGATTACTAATGGAGGTTTCAAAATCGTTTCATTAAAATTAACTCAACTTACTGTAGCTGATGCTCAAGCATTCTACGCAGTTCACGCAGAAAGACCTTTCTACGGAGAATTAGTTGAATTCATGTCTCGCGGACCAATTGTTGCTGCAATTTTAGAAAAAGACAATGCAGTAGAAGATTTCAGAACTTTAATTGGAGCTACAAATCCAGCTGAAGCTGCTGAAGGAACTATCCGTAAAGCATACGCTACTTCAATCGGAGAAAACGCAGTACACGGTTCTGACAGCGACGAAAATGCAGCTATCGAAGGTGCATTCCACTTCGCAGGAAGAGAGCAATTCTAATATTTTTAGACTTTCTTAGATTGTTAGATGTTAGACTTCTTAGATCTTAGAAAAGACATAAAAGAAAACCCGTTTCAAATGAAACGGGTTTTCTTTTATAACATCCCAGCCAAAATCAAACATTTAAAAATCTAAGGAGTCTAAGTTAGTCTAAGCCAGTCTAAAAAATCTAACGTAAAACAACTTCTTTCACCACTTCACGGCCTAACTCCTCGTTGATCATTTTTACAATCTTGCTTTTACCATGACTTAATTCTTCACGCAAAACTGCCGATCCTAGCTCGACATACAATGTACTTCCTTTCAGAACAACATTTTTGGTATACGTATTCACGCCATTCCCCATCAACTGCCTCCAGGCCTCTTTTACATCAATCTGGTCCATTCCGGCACCTAACTTATTCACTTGGATAATCTGCTGCAAAACAGCTCCAATCGTGCTTTCACTATTTAGTCTTTTTGCCATCGTTTAATAAATTTACAGGTCCGGTTTTTTTATAATGATATTCTTTATTCTGATCGTTCTTTACTACAAAAGTCTCGTCAGAAATAGAAATCAGTTCTTCGCTCCACTTTGCATAATCTGTTTTATAATCCAGGAAAACCTGATCTCCCTTAAATCGAACCGATACATCTTCAAAAGTATCTGTTGTTAAAAAAGTTCCATCCAGCTGCGCCATCACCTTGGTACGCGTTCCTTTAGTTCCTTTGATATTGAAATAATCGAAATTTTCGTTCATTCCGTAATCTTTGTCCTCACCTTTATCAAAAACTACTTTCTCAATTTCCCAATAACCATTCAGTTTTGCAATATCAGCAGGTTTAATTTCTTGTTTACAGCTTATCAACAAAAGCGATAAAACCAAAATCATAAAAGTGTTTCTCATACTATAATTTTTAAAATTCTACTCTTCTCTTTTCTCCTTGAAAAATCCCGGTCCAAAAAAACAATTAACCGCTATATACCTTCATTTTTACAGTAAATAGTACAAAAAAAACACCGTTTTCCTGTGGACTAAAATTTCTCTTTTCAAAAGAAAGATGAACCTGCAAAGTTAAACTTAAAAACCTCATAAGAAGCAAAAAATCACAAAACCATTTAAACTATTTTATATCTTTCTGGTCAAACCTCAAACCAAAATAAAAAAACATGACCAAAGCTATTTACACCATACTGATTGCTATCCTCTTAACAGGCTGCAGCAAAGATTCGTCTGAGTCAGAACCAATTACAGTTCCCACAGAAAACATGTATTTCCCTCCAGTAACCGGAACAAACTGGGAAACAAAGTCAATCGCTGATCTTAAATGGAATCAGGCTGCTGTTCAGCCACTTTTAGATTATTTGGAACTAAAACATTCCAAATCGTTCATTATACTGGTTAACGGGCGAATTGTTTTAGAGAACTATTTTAACGGGCATTCAGCAACTACCAATTGGTATTGGGCCAGCGCCGGAAAAACATTAACCTCTACTATTACAGGAATTGCCCAACAAGAAAATTTACTGAATATCAATAATAAAGTTTCCCAGTATTTGGGAGAAGGATGGACAAGTGAAACTTTACCCAAAGAAAATTTAATTACCTGTAAACATTTATTGACTATGACCTCAGGGCTCGATGACAGCACAGACGATGTAAATCCTGCTAATCTAGTCTATAAAGCCGACGCCGGAACAAGATGGGCCTATCATAATGTTTATGTAAAACTACAAGATGTTGTTGCAAAAGCAAGCGGACAAAGCTGGGAAAATTATTTCAACACCAAATTAAGAGACAAAATCGGAATGAATGGAAATTGGGTACAAATTGGTGCCAATAGCGTTTACACCAGCACCTCCAGAAGTATGGCGCGTTTTGGACTTTTAATACTGAACAAAGGAAAATGGGAAAATAACACAATACTCAACGAGGCCTATTTCAATGAAGCAACTACAACTTCTCAGAACATCAATTTAGGATACGGTTATTTATGGTGGCTGAACGGAAAAAGTTCTTATCACTTACCACAATCACAACTTACTTTTCAGGGAAGCATAATCCCAAGCGGACCAACCGATATGTTTATGGCTTTAGGTAAAAATGACCAAAAAATATATGTCATACCCGGTAAAAAAATGGTAGTCATCAGAATGGGAGATGCTGCGGACAGTGTTAATCTGGCCTTATCCGATTTTGACAAAACTTTATGGGAGAAGATCAATGCTTTGTATCAGTAACAGAAAAGCTTTAAATAGAAATGCTTTCGAAAACATTACTATTTAAAGCTTGTTATTTTTTTGAAATAATATCTGTGTGCTGCTATTAACGATTAGTTCGCATTCTTTTAAAAACTCCTAAAAAGAATAAAACTATTCCGATTACCAGCAAAGCATAATAAACGGAAAGATTACTATCTTTCAATACATTTGCTAAAACAAAACATATCACACTGGCAAAATAAAAAGCTATCGCTGATATATTTTTTAAAGATTCGAAACCCATTATAAATTATTTAAAAAAACTATCCACAAATTCATATTTATTAAAGACCTGAAGATCTTCAATTCCTTCTCCAACTCCAATGTATTTTACAGGAATCTGAAACTGATCTGAAATACCAATTACCACACCGCCTTTAGCTGTTCCGTCAAGTTTAGTTACAGCAAGAGAAGTCACTTCGGTGGCAGCAGTAAATTGCTTAGCCTGCTCGAAAGCATTTTGCCCTGTAGAACCGTCTAAAACTAAAAGCACATCATGCGGAGCATCTTCTACAACCTTTTGCATGACACGTTTTACTTTTGTAAGCTCATTCATCAAATTGATTTTATTGTGCAAACGTCCGGCTGTATCTATAATCACCACATCGGCATTTTGTGCTACGGCAGATTGCAGTGTGTCAAAAGCAACAGAAGCAGGATCACTACCCATATTTTGTCTCACAATTGGAACATCTACGCGATCTGCCCAAACCTGCAATTGATCGATAGCAGCAGCACGAAAAGTATCGGCAGCTCCTAAAACGACTTTATAACCGGATTTTTTAAACTGATACGCTAATTTACCAATTGTAGTAGTCTTACCTACTCCATTAACACCTACAACCATTAAAACGTATGGTTTTTTATTTTTTGGAATCTCAAATTCCGTTGCTTCGCCTGTATTGGTTTCAGACAATAAAGCACCTATTTCCTCGCGAAGAATCTGATTCAGTTCGTCCGTTCCTAAATATTTATCCGCGGCAACACGTTTCTCGATTCTGGAGATTACTTTCAGCGTTGTGTTTACTCCAACATCAGAAGCTACTAAAATCTCTTCCAGATCATCCAGAACATCATCGTCGACTTTAGATTTTCCCGCGACAGCTTTGCTTAACTTGGAGAAAAAACTAGTTTTTGATTTTTCAAGACCTTTGTCTAAAGTCTCTTTCTTATCAGTAGAGAATAATTTTTTAAAAAAACTCATTTTTTATAGGTTGTTAGTTTTTTAGATTATGGGATAATAAAACCCAAATAATCTTTAATCTTTAAGGAAACTTAAAATTAGTCATGTTTCTTTAAATTTTAGACAAATATAAAAAATAAAAAAGCTACTTCCGAATGAAAGTAGCTTTTCTATATACTGTGATTGTTATTATTTCTTTTTCAAGAACTCATCAACTTCTTCAGGAGCCATAATAGATTCTACGAATGTATATGCACCAGTTTTAGGAGATTTTACCATTTTGATGGCTTTTGATAATCTCTTAGAAGATGTTTGTAACGATGCTACGGTTTTCTTTGCCATGATTCAAATGTTATTTGAAATTTTTAATTTAAATAAAAATCTCTAATTAATTACTTAATTTCTTTATGAACAGTTACACGTTTCAAGATTGGATTAAATTTTTTAATCTCTAATCTGTCCGGAGTATTTTTCTTGTTCTTAGTTGTTATGTATCTTGAAGTACCTGCAACACCAGAAGTCTTGTGTTCAGTACATTCTAAAATCACCTGGATTCTATTACCTTTCTTTGCCATCTTGCTATATATTTATTTAGGAAAAGATTATTTGATAAATCCTTCTGACTGTGCTTTTTTCAAAACAGCAGTGATTCCATTTTTATTAATTGTTTTTATCGTAGATGCTGCTACTCTAAGAGTAATCCATCTATCTTCTTCTGGAAGATAAAAACGCTTTTTAACTAAGTTTACAGAAAACTTTCTCTTAGTTTTGTTCATAGCGTGAGAAACGTTATTTCCTACCATCGCTCTTTTACCTGTAAGGTCACAAACTCTTGACATTATACTTTACTTTTATCGTTATTCAAAATCAGGGTGCAAAGAAAAGAAAAATAAACCATTGTAGCAAAAAATTATTGCACAATTTTTAAAATTTCTTTCTTCAAAATTTCTAAACTCTTATTCACTGCTCTATCTATCACTTTTTCACGGGGTTGACCAAAGTTGAATTCTTCTACGATTATACCCTCCGGAGTTGCTAAAGCGATAAAAACAGCTCCAATTTCAGCTTCAGAGTCTCCTTTTGTCGGTCCGGCGTTTCCGGTTGTCGCAATTGCATAATCTGTTTTCAGCATCTCCTTCACATTCAAAGCCATAGCCGACGCAACCTCAGCACTTACTACCGAAAACTTGTCAATCAAATCCTGTGAAACCCCAAGAACATTGACCTTCGCCTCTGTTGCATAGGAAACCACACTACCCTTAAAATAAGCAGAAGCTCCCGGAATTGCCGACAAAATGGAGGCAATTTTTCCTCCGGTAAAACTTTCGGCAGTTGAGATCGTTTTATTTTGTTTGGTTAAGATCTTACCCACTACCGTTTCAATAGTTTCGTTATCCTCATATCCCACTATAATATCATGAATTATAGCATCTAAAGATTTTACATTTTCTTCAATTGCAGCTTCAAGCTCTTCTTTATTGGTTCCTCTGGCCGACAAACGCAAACGCACTCGCCCGGGATTGGGCAGATAGGCCAACTTGATAAATTCCGGCAGATTATTCTCCCAATCTTCAATACGTTCTGCAACTAAACTCTCGCCCTGACCATAAGTCAAAATTGTCTTATGAATGATATACGGACGTTTGTACTCGCGAATTATTTTAGGAATTATTTCTTCTTCGACTAAATACTTCATTTCATACGGAACTCCCGGAAGCGAAACAAAAACAGTATTTTCTTTCTTCATCCACATGCCCGGAGCCGTACCCACTTTGTTGTGCAAAACGGTACATTTGGAAGGAACCAGAGCCTGATCTTTATTCAACTGCGAAATTGGGCGTTTGTAAAAACCTTCAATTAACTCCGTCACGTGAGCCAAAACTTTAGCATCCACCACCAGCTCATCCTCAAAATACTCGCAAAATGTTTTTCTTGTGACGTCGTCTTTTGTAGGCCCCAAACCACCGGTTACAATAACCAGATCAACTTTGTTCTGCAATTGGGCAAATGTGTCTAAAATATGTTTTTTATCGTCACTTATCGAAATCATTTCATGAACTTCGACACCAATGCGATCCAGTGATTTTGCAATAAAACCCGAGTTAGTATCTACAATCTGACCTATTAAAATTTCATCTCCAATAGTAATAATGCTTGCTTTCATAGCTGTGAATTATTTTTACTTATCGTAAGTCCAATTATTATAATAAAGAATATTGTTGTCGTGATTTTATACGAATGCCAGACATGGCTTGCTTTTGCAAAAAAAAAGAATCAGATCAAAGATTTACAGATCAAAGTCTTTTTTAATCTCTTTGATAGCTTCTTTTACCTGTAACTTAATACTCTTAAAAGTTTCGATAATTTCTTTTTTCTTGCCTTCGGCTTTGGTCCATGCTTCTACCTGAAGAATTTCCTCAAAAGCAACATTCAACCCCATTAAGTCCAATGTAGGTTTTATTTTATGTGCATAAGAATAGGCATACTTATGATCCTTCTTTTTAATCCCTTCCTTGATTTGTTTTAAATCTTCAGGAACTTCAGTAACAAACAATTTAAGAATTTCATTTACAAATTCCGGATCATTGTCTGAAAGTGCATATACTTTCGAAAGGTTGTATTTTAAAGCCATTACTTTACTTGTATTCTGAATAATTTTTTATCTTCTAAAAAGCCTTCTAAAACGTCATTCGGCTTAACCGCAGCAACACCTTCCGGTGTTCCTGTAAAAATAATATCTCCAATTTTTAATGTAAAAAACTGCGATACATACGAAACAAGCTCATCAATTTTCCAAAGCATGAAACTCGTATTTCCTTTTTGAACGGTTTCAGAATTTTTCGTCAGCTCAAATGTAAGATTTTCCATCGAAACAAAATCACTCTTTGGTAAAAACTCTCCAATAACCGCAGAGCCATCAAAAGCTTTTGCTTTTTCCCAAGGCAATCCTTTCGCCTTTAATTTTTCCTGTAAATCTCTGGCTGTAAAGTCAATCCCAACACTAATTTCGTCATAGTACTTGTGTGCAAATTTAGGTTCGATGTATTTTCCAACCTTACTAATTTTAACAATTACTTCTAATTCGTGATGAATTTCTTCAGAAAATTCGGGGATTACGAACGGATGCTGTTTCAATAAAACTGCCGAATCCGGTTTCATAAAGACTACCGGTTCTGCAGGACGCTCGTTTTTTAGCTCTTCAATGTGATTGGTATAATTTCTACCGATACAGATGATTTTCATTTTTCTATAGATTCTAAGACTCTAAGCCACTAAGACTCTAAGAAACTATGCAAAAAACTTAGCACCTCAGAACCTTAGCGACTCAGAACCTTATTTCGTATTTAATTTTCTTAATTTTATAGCCGTAAGTACTTTTTTGGTATACAAAGGAAAATCGGCATTTTGAATCCAGCTGAAATAGCCAGGTTCACTTTCTAAGACTTTATCTACTTTAGCACCTTTGTGTTTTCCGAAAGTAAAAATTTCTTCGTTGTCTTTATCAAAAGCAATCATTCCGGCAAAATCGGCGATTTTTTTACGGGTGGTAAATTCAGACAACGATTTCATATCGTTTTCCAATTCCGGATAACGGTCTAATTGTGCTTTTAGGATTTCATAGGTCGCCATTGTATCGGCTTCTGCAGAATGTGCATTCTCCAGACTCTTTCCGCAATAGAATTTCAATGCAGCACTTAAAGTACGCTCTTCCATTTTATGAAAAATCGTTTGTACATCTACCGAAACTTTGTTCTTCATATCAAAATCAACTCCGGCACGCAGCAATTCTTCTGCTAACAACGGAATATCGAACCGATCTGAATTAAAACCACCCAAATCACTGTCTTTAATCATATTGTAAACCTGTGGTGCCAATTCTGAAAAAGTAGGTTCATTTGCTACTTTCTCATCCGTGATACCGTGAACAGCAGTTGTTTGCGGCGGAATTGGAATCGTAGGATTCACTAACCAGGTTTTACTTTCTTTATTTCCGTTTGGAAAAACTTTGAATATCGAAATTTCTACAATTCGATCTTTACCGATATCAATTCCGGTTGTTTCAAGATCAAAAAAGCAAATTGGTTTGTTGAGTTTGAGTTCCATTTTTAATTTTTATAAGATTACAAATGTAATTTTTAAAGCCGAAATTCCTCTTCTATTCCCGACTTTTTTAAACAAAAAGGGGCGTAATTCCGCGATTTTAACTTTTAAATAGGTTCGCAAAGTCGGCTAATGTTTGTTTTCTTAACCTTTTCTTACAAAACAAAAAACCCGGGAATTTATACAAATTCCCGGGTTTAACTTATTTTTAAAACAGAATTTAAAAATCTCTGTTCACATCAAAAGCTTCTAAATATTCAGCAACTCTTTTCACAAAACTTCCTCCCAGAGCACCGTCTACTACTCTATGGTCGTAAGAATGTGATAAGAACATTTTTTGACGGATTCCGATAAAATCTCCTTCCGGAGTTTCGATAACCGCAGGCACTTTACGAATAGCTCCCAAAGCCAGGATTCCAACTTGTGGCTGATTGATAATTGGAGTTCCGAAAACACTTCCGAAAGTTCCAACATTAGTCACCGTATAAGTTCCGCCTTGTGTATCGTCCGGTTTCAATTTTCCGGCTTTTGCACGGTTACCTAAATCGTTCACCGCTTTAGCCATTCCAACCAAATTCAGCTGATCGGCATTTTTAATTACCGGAACAATTAAGTTTCCGTTTGGTAAAGCTGCCGCCATACCTAAATTTATATTTTTCTTTTTGATGATGTATTCGCCATCAACAGAAATATTCATACCAGGGAAATCTTTTAAAGCTTTAGCCACTGCTTCCATCATAATTGGAGTAAACGTAAGCTTCTCGCCTTCTCTCTTCTCAAAAGCGCTTTTTACTTTATCTCTCCATTTTACAATGTTAGTTACGTCTACTTCAATAAACGATTGTACGTGTGCCGAAGTTTGTACCGAAGCTACCATGTAACCTGAAATCAGCTTACGCATTCTGTCCATTTCAACAATTTCATCACCTCCGTTTACAGATACCGGAACGGCTTGCTGGCTTTTTTGAACCGGAGCTGCAGGCTGAACTGCTTTTGGAGCTTCGACAACTGCTTGCGGAGCCTGAGCACCCGATTTACGAGCTTCAATATATTTTAAAATATCTTCTTTTGTTACGCGGCCGTCTTTGCCTGAACCTGCAATACGCTCTAATTCAGCTACAGAAACACCCTCTTCTTTAGCAATATTTTTTACTAATGGAGAAAAGAATTTATCCGATCCTGAAAAATCCTGCGGTGCAGCTACAGCATCTTTAGCAACTTCGATAGTTTTTTCGATTTCAGTAACTTCTGCCGGAGCAGCAGTCTCTACTGCCTTAACAGCCGGTGCATCACCTTCTGTTTCAATAATTGCAATAGTTTGTCCTACCTGAACCAAATCGTCTTTACCGAACAATTGCTCAATCAAAACTCCTGATACCTCGCTTGGTACTTCACTGTCAACCTTATCCGTTGCAATTTCCAGTACTGCTTCATCAGCTTCAATTTTGTCTCCAACTTCTTTCAACCAGTTTGTAATAGTTGCTTCAGCGACACTTTCTCCCATTTTAGGAAGTTTCAATTCAAATCTTGCCATATTGTTAATCTAAAAGGTGATTTTGATTTTCAGATTGCGAAATTACTGAATATTTTGAATATAAATTACACTTAATATAATTTTTTACTCGATTTTTACGATTTGCCCCCTGTCATTCCGTGAATTACTCCCAATAATAAAATTTGTATTTTTGGGGAAAATCTTAAAAGTAATGTTCTTATCTTTAAGAGTTTCTATGATTTTGATACATTTTTTGAATGAAACATACTGATTATCCAAAATAATCTCAACTCTTTTACCCTCAAAAAGCTGGCACGAATTTACCATTTTTTCTTTTTTGAAATCTAAAAAGCGGACTTTATTTTTTAGAATTTCAGGTAATTTTTCAGACAAAATTCGATTTGAAGAGTAAAAAAGGACTCTTTCAGGTAAGGGTTTTGATTTTGTTTTTCCCTCAAACATTTTTACAAATGAAAAGAACCAAATACCAATTTGAATGAAAAATTCAAAAAACCATGATTTTCTGAAATGCTTCTGATAGAAAAAATTCATCGCCTCCTGGAAACGTTTCATGTATTTTTCGTCTTTTACCGTACTTTCTCCTTTATAATGCAAAACGGTCGTTTCGTGAAAATAGTAATTGGATTTCTTTTTTTGCAGTGCACGATACGACAAGTCAATATCATCTGCATACATGAAACATTTTTCGTCAAAACCTTCTAATTCAATGTACAAATCACGCGTCATTAACATGAAGGCTCCCACTAAAACATCAACTGTCCCGCTTTCATTTGTTCCTAAATGCTGGGCATAATACTGATTAAACAATTTCCAATTTGGAAAGATCTTATACAGTCCGAAAATTTTGGTAAAAGCTACCCAGGGAGTTGGAATTCCGCGTTTGCTTTCGGGCAAAAAAGCTCCGGTACCATCGATTAGTTTACAACCTACAATCCCTAAATTGACTTGTCTGTCAGCGAAATTCAAAATTTTCTTAAACGTATTTTCAGCAACAACCGTATCGGGATTCAGAATGCAAACGTACTTTCCACGAGCCTCCGCCACTCCAATATTGTTCCCTTTTGGAAAACCATAGTTGGTATCATTCTGAATTAGTTTTACTCCCGGAAACTTCGTTTTCATCATCAAACAACTCTCGTCTGATGAATTATTATCAACCACAATGATTTCAGCATCAAGTGACGAAATAGCTTCCTGAACACTTAAAACACATTGTTCCAGAAAGTAACGTACATTATAATTGAGAATAATAACCGATAATTGCATGAAAAATAACGAAATAGATTTTTTGGAAAGTTATAAATTTTCAGCCAATCCTGATGATAATGATCAGTCGTTTTTTACGAACATCAAAATAGGCTATCAAACTTCTAACTCGAAAAACTAAAAACAGGGTGAAAAAGTAATCTGAAATATTCCCACTGAATCCGAAAGAAAAACAGCAACGCAATTCAAAAAAGTATATTTTTGATTAAAAACTTCTGTATGGAAATCAAAACTCCAATTAAAGTTCCTTCTTTACTCGTGCTAACAAGTATCGTTTTTCTATTAACTGCCTTTACCCTTTTTAAAAGTCCAAAAGCAAATTTAGTTCAAACTTCTACTTGGTATATTGCCGGCCCTGCTGTTGAGAGTCAGGAAACCATAAACCAGGTTCGGCAAGAAAAAAGGATTGTAAAAGTCACGGCAAAAGACAATCCATCGGGTGAAATTGAACTGAACGTCCTGATTACTCCTTCTGATTCTAATGACGGTGCTCCGACCAATTTATCAGATGCTTCTAAATTTGTGAGCATTACGTATAAATCTTCTCAGCTCATCAAACTTCAGGCGCGTGAAGGAAACGAAGAAGGAACCGGCTGTATACATGGCGGTTCTCACCCTAGAGTTGATTTACCTGCTTCTCCTAATAAATTCAAAACAATCAAAATTAAATGGACAGCTTTCAGACAGGATGGTCTTCCAAACGGAAAACTTCTGAACATTCATAATTTATGCAAATTCAATTTTGTGAATTACCATCCGGTTTCAGGAGCTTTTTTAGAAATAAAATCAGTTACTCTTTAATTTAAAAAAAATATGAAAACAAAGCTTTGTCTTTTACTTTTTACTGCTCTATTCTTTTCAAATAACAGCTATAGCCAATCGAAAAAAATCGATATTAACGGCGTTTGGGAAGACATTAATCCGGGCGTACAAAACGCTGTCGCAATTGTATCGGAACAAAACGGAAAAGTAATTTTCTCCCATTACCTGGAATGGAAAGGGCAAAAATTTGTGGAAAGCGGCACGGGGAAAAGAACCGGAAACACCATTGTTTATACCGTGGATATCACCTTACCTATTGAGGGCTGGGCAACTCAGGGAACACATACGCTGATTTTGTCTGAAGATGGAAATACACTGGAAGGCACTTTTATCGACAACAAGAACAGAACGGGGCCGATTTCGTTTAAAAGGGTACGCTGAGCGTTTGTTCTTGTTGAAAAGTTTCAAGTTTCAGGTTTCAAGTTCAAACTGCACCTGAAACCTGAAACTTGAAACCTGAAAATCCTTTCCCTCTACAAATGCAGCTGAATTTTGTATTTGTTACAGATTTTCATCACATAAAGCATGATCGTCGAAAAAACTAAAGACCAGATGATCCCCGGAACTCCTTCACGAAAATAACCCGGAATAATATGAATATTCAAAGCTTTGCAGAAATAATAAATAGCCCCCGGTAAAATGTAAATCAGTAACGGATTTGCAGCAGCGGGCATAAAGAAATTACTCCATTGGGTTTGTTTTTTAACTTCCATCAGCCAAAACAGAAAATAGAACAAAACCGTACAAATTCCGGCTGACAGCAATGTCCAGGCAGGAGTACCCTGTATTTTTGAAATTCCATAATATTGACGAAGAAAAAATCCGAATGAGAAAAACAATGCAATGAACCCAATAACAGGCCAGTTGATTTTCTTTTCGATTTTTTGATCAAAAAACAATAATGAGATTATTATTCCAGCCGTTACCAAGGTGGCATGTGTTAAATGTCCGGCAATAAAACGCAGCCACTCCGGTAAATGTAAACTTTGGGTCAAATTAGCAGAGTTTAAAGAAACACATAGTATTAAAAAGACAATCATTGCCCACAACTTACCCGAAACCAGCCAATAATAAATTACTGAAATAAGATAAGCCCAGCCAATTAGCCCCAGGATCCCCCACCATTGAGGCGTCATCCCAATAGTACCATCAGTCTGAACATATAAAAAGTAAAGTGTGATCAGAACTGCTATTCCGCCATACTGAAGTGTATTTTTTAACCAAACAGGAAAGTCTTTCGCATATTTGTTCCAAATTGGTATTGGCATTGCAAAAGCTAAAAATCCCCAAAATGCGGGTGAAATAACCATTTTTGCAGCATCGTAACCATCTGATGCATTGACCATAAAAACACCGATAATAATCAGAGCCAAAGCTCTTTTCAAAGTATGTGTCCAAATTGTTCTTACGCTATCTCCTTTAATCAATCGGGCATTAAAAGCAAACGGAACTGACATTCCGACAATAAACAAGAAAGCCGGAAAAACCAAATCTACAAAAGTCATCGCATCAGCATCTGCCGGCATGTGTTTCATCCATTGAGGGACATTTACAACACTGGCCAATTCATTTACAAAAATCATAACAAAAATTGTGATTCCGCGCAAAGCGTCTATCGAAATGATCCTTTGATGGTATAAATTTTCTTTTACTTTCATAAATGATTAGATTTTTAGGAATCTCAAATATAATATTTTTATGAAATGACCAATTGTATTAGTTTCATTAAAATTAATCCATCACAAATTCTTCTTATTTGCATACTTTTGCAACATGTTATCCTTTTTTAAATCAAAACCTCTTTTAAAAGATCTGCTGTCTGATCCTTACGTTGATATTCACTCACATCTGTTACCCGGAATTGACGATGGCGCGAAAACCATAACCGATACCATAAAGCTTGTCCGTGCGTTTCAGGAAATGGGAGTTTCACAATTTACCACCACTCCACATATCAATCATTATGTATGGAATAATTCGGCTCAGATTATTACCGCAAAACAGCAAGAAACTAAGCTTTTATTGGAAGAAAACCACATTCAAATTCCTTTTCAGGCTGCTGCAGAATATTTTATCGATGATTGGTTTGAAAATCATTTTAAAAACGAAAAACTTCTCACTTTAAAAGACAATTATGTACTGGTAGAGCTCTCCTATCAAAACGCTCCTATTCACTTGTATAAAACTCTTTTTGAACTACAGGTCGCAGGATATATTCCGGTTCTGGCACATCCGGAACGTTATGTATACTATCGAAAAGATTTTAATGAATATGAGAAACTGAAGAAAGTAGGATGTTTATTTCAATTAAATTTATTGGCTGTCGTAGGGTATTATGGAGAGCATATTTGTAAAACTGCTGAAGAACTTCTTAGAAAAGGAATGTATGATTTCACCGGAACTGATGTCCATCACATGAATCACATCAGAGCTTTTGACCAGAAAATAAAAAACGGCAATATTGTTAACTTAAAAGAAGTCATTGCCAACAATCAGTTTTTTAAATTCTAGAGCATACTAATAGGCGTTTTCTTCTCCATTTACGATGTTGATGATCGTTTTTATAATGATTTTAATATCCAGCATCAGGCTCCAGTTCTCGATATACCAAATGTCATATTCCACTCTGTTTTCCATATCGACTAACTCTTTGGTTTCGCCACGATAGCCATTGACCTGTGCCCAGCCAGTAATTCCGGGTTTGGCATACTGACGCACTAAGTAATTATTAATCAAATCGCTGTATTCTTTAGCGAGATTCACCATATGAGGTCTCGGCCCTACGACCGACATATCTCCTAAGAAAACATTGAAAAACTGTGGCAGCTCATCAATACTTGTTTTGCGAATAAAAGAACCAAATTTTGTAACACGGCTATCTCCTTTCTCAGCTTGTTTTTTATGGGCCAAACGATTAACACGCATACTCCTGAATTTATAACACATAAACGACCGGTTGTCGCGCCCCGATCTTTCCTGCTTGAAAAACACAGGTCCCGGCGATTCAATTTTAATGATCAGCATAATAACAGGAAAGAGCCACGGAAATACCAGCAAGATTACGGAAAGTGAAAAAACAACATCAAAAACTTTTTTTATCAGTCGGTTCACAGCAAACTCCAAAGGCTCCGTTCGGAACATCAAAACCGGTGTGTTTTCATAAAACGTCACTTCTACCTTACTGGACTTTGTATACTGCTGAAAATCGGGAATAAACTTAATACGCACCATGTTTTGCTCACAAATCTGTGTCAATTTATTAATAACCTCAATTTGATCAATATGCAGTGCCACGTACATTTCGTCGACCTTTCTTCCGACTACAAATTTATGAATGGCACTAAAATCGCCTAACACTGAAGTAGCATCAATAATTGAGTGACTTCTGCTCTCATCAAAAAAACCTAAAAATTTATAACCGTACGTCAGATCTTTTGCGAGTATCTTACGCATTCTTTCTCCTGCCTCGTTTGCTCCTACAATAATAAATGTTTTAAAATTATACCCACGACTTCTGATGTACTTTAAAAGTTTCATGGACAAATAGCGGGAGATCATCAGTAATCCAAAAAAAATCAAATAAAAAGAAAGCAGTCTGAGTCTTGAGATCTCATTGTATTTGAGATACACCACAAAAATGGAAATCAAAGCAGCGTGAATCACTAACTTCTTAACAGTTCTGACCAATATTGATTCGATAGGTTCTACTCTTACGCTTCTATTGGAATCATTTTGAAACAATAAGGCTACCCAAATTAAAATTGCCAGCAATGAAACTGTACGTTCTTCTTTTAATAAAAGCTTGTCTAAACTGCCAAATCTTGTCAGTGCAGAAAGTACTGTTGCCAGATTTAACAACACAACATCAACGCAAACAAATAAAAGCTTGAAATAGCGCGAAAAACGATAATGCGACAGTTTCTGTAAAATTTCCATATCGGGGATATATACTTACTCTAAGCGAAATAAAAACTGATTAAAAATCAGTTAAAAAATTAATAGTGCAAAATAGTATTTTAATTATATTTTTCAGCATTATTTAAAATCTATCTTTAAAAGTTTACTTTTATATTATGCAAATTTAATATTGCAGACCATGATTAAGACTTTTTTACTCTTTTGCCTGACTGTCTCTTTTGCTAATGCTCAAGTTTTAAGCTGTACCGACCCGCTTTCTAAAAATTACAATACCGCTGCGACAGTTAACGACGGAAGCTGCAACTATAAAAAAATCCACCTCAGCCCCCTATATTCTAAACTCCTGAGCGATTCGATTAAAGAAACCTCTGGATTGATTGCTTTCGATAATTTACTCTGGACGCACAATGACGATCATGACACCACAATTTACGGATTGGATTCAGTGGGTAAAATTCGAAAAAAAGTTGTTCTGAAACAGGTTATCAATCACGACTGGGAAGAGATTTCACAAGACAGTTCTTTTATATACCTTGGAGATTTCGGGAACAACTACTTCGGTAACAGAACCGATCTGAACATTCTAAAAATAGCGAAAAAATCGTTCTTGGAAGGAAATCCTGCAATTGAAAAAATCTCCTTTCAATACGCCGACCAAACTGATTTTTCTGCAAAAAAACCAAACACTGCTAATTTTGACTGCGAAGCATTCATCGTGTCCAAAGACAGCATTTATTTATTTACCAAACAATGGAAAACATCTAAAACCAACATTTACGTTTTGTCTAACCAAGCGGGTTCTCACGTTGCACGACTAAAACACACCTTAAACACAAAAGGCCTGGTGACCGGCGCGACTTATTTAGCGTCTAAAAAAACAATTGTTCTTTGTGGGTACTCTAAACTTGGCAAACCCTTTTTGTATCTTTTGTACGATTTCAAAAACACTGATTTTCTGTCGGGAAATAAACGAAGGATTAAGCTGAAGCTACCCTTCCATCAAATAGAAGGAATTGCAACTCATGACGGTCTGCATTATTATTTAACCAATGAATCCCTCATTCGAAAACCGATCCTTTATGTACCCCAGCAGCTTCATTATTTCGATTTGAGTTCTGTACTAAGTTTCTACCTTCATAATTAATTCACAAATAATATCTCTTTCAGTTTCACAATCAATGAAAATTGAAACGATTGCTTCTCTGTTTAATGCGGGCAACCGAAACATTTTGCATAAGAATCAAATTGATAGGTTAATAAAACTTCATAAACACCCCCTGTCCTTCCAATATTAGAGGTATTCATATCATAAGAAACACCTAATTTCAAATTTTCGTACTGTAGTCCTGTAAAAAAATTTATCGAAGTCAGTAATTGATTCCCAATATCGTTTTTTGACGGGTTAGTAGTTACTGTTGCTCCAAAATATATATTTTCGAATAGGACTGATGTACCTATATCAAATCGATTATAACGCCCTTGTTGCATATAGTTTGATGTAACAAGCATCTTGGCTTCATACGGCAAAAATACGACATCGACATAATCCGCCAATAGAAATTTGTAACCTGAGCTTAAAGAAAAGAAAGAATCTAAACGTGCATTTCCGTTTGTTGTAAAA
Organism: Flavobacterium sp. UGB4466; assembly: GCF_903469665.1. GTDB lineage: Bacteria > Bacteroidota > Bacteroidia > Flavobacteriales > Flavobacteriaceae > Flavobacterium > Flavobacterium lipolyticum. Next base: position 103,929 of record NZ_CAGKLC010000004.1, read on the forward strand.
GATATATCGGGTCTGTTAAGATGTTTCATAGACAAACTAATCCATAGACTTTCGGTATTGAAAACCATTCCCGCTGATACATCAAAGAAATTGATTTTATCATTTTTTAGTATTGGATCAATTGAAGTGGGGTTAATTGTACCTGTTTTTATGTTTATCTGATCTTCAAGCAATAGATTTTGAAAACCGAATGACTTTACCCCAAAACCTACTTCAATTGCCGGTCGAAAAACCCAGGTATCATTATACTCTACTTTATAGGCATAGTTCCCATTAATTTGTGTATAACTATAATGGTTTACATTCTGTCTTTGATTTAAAACACTCAATCCATAACCGCTGTTCATATTTTCATTCCAAGTATTAATAAAGGCATAATCGGTATCCATTTTTAGATCTAAATCCGGCCATTGTTCTCTATGAATAATACCTGCGTAAGTAGTTTCTCTAAACCCACTGAAACCGGGATTAAGTGTTTCCGGAATTAAGAAATACTGTGTAAAAATGGGATCCTGAGCTCTTGTTTCTGAAAAAAAACAACATGCCAGGATTATGATAAAAAGATTTAATTTCATACAGTACTTTATTTAATTAGTGTAAATGCTCCTTTTTCGGTTACCGTATGATTGTAAAAAGTTTTTCCGGTGAGCATAAAATAATAATTCCCGCTCTGAGCATCCACATCTTTTATCTTCCCGTTCCATCCACTAATATTTTTTCCTGTTTCAGTATAGACAACACCTCCCCAGTTATCAAAAATAATCAGACTAATATCCTCTAAGCCAGTAAATACGGGTGTAAATACATCATTGTAACCGTCATTGTTTGGAGTAAAGGAATTCGGCATCATTATACTATATCCTTTTGTGATGATCAATGTGGATGTATATTTGTACTGACATCCAAAAGAATAAGTAACTGTCTGTGTAACAGCACGCGTCCCTTCTCTTGTATAAATGTGTTTTGGATTTACTTCATTAGAAAAATTACCATCCCCAAACTCCCAAGATGTATTTATAAAATCTCCCGTAGCTAAATTTGTGAATAAAATTGGGTCATAAACAGAATATGTATCATAAACATCTTTAGTATATGAACCAGTAGTATAATTGGCTATACCCAAAACAGTTTTTTTAACATTGTAAGGAATAGTAGCTGTACAACCAAAACTGTCAGTCACACTAAACGTAATCAGTCCTTCTTTATTTGTATTCATTATTTCATTGTTATCTCCTGTGACAATTCCATCAGACCAACTTAATCTATATGGAGGAACCCCTCCTTTTACATGTCCGATATAGGTTTGATTTATATACTTGGTTTCGCAATTAAGATCTGTTTTAACTTCGATAGTAGGTGTTAGCTCTTCAAATCGGGTAATTTTCCACTCGCCGGATTTTTTACAGCCATTCACATCAGTAACGGTTACCTGATAGGTTCCCGGCGGAATTTTATTTAAATCTTCGGTTTTGGCACCATTGGACCACTCGTATGTAAATGGAGCTTTCCCTCCCGTTACAATTAAATTAATAATGCCTGTATTGGCATCTGCACAATCTAACGGGTTCGAAACATCTGCATTTAGTTTCAATAATGAAGGTTCCGAAATAGTAAAGGTTTCTTTTATTACACATGATTTAGAATCTGTAATTGTCACGCTATATTTTCCCGGTCCAATATTATTCCGTTCTATTCCGGCCGATGGATTATCATCCCAAACTAAAGTAATTGGCGCTTTACCTCCTAAAAGATTTAAGTGGATATAACCATCCTTTGCACCAAAACAGGAAATGTCTTTAATATCTGGTTTTATACTAAAAACAGGGGCATTTTCTATGATCAATGATGATTCTTTTGAACAGCCCAATGAATCTGTAATTGTAATGGTATAAGATCCTGCTGATAAATTATTTTGTGTAAGTCCGGTACCCAAATTACTCCATTTTACACTGTAGGGATCTCCGGTAGTGAAAGGAACTCCTCCTTTTATATTGTCAATACTAACAGAAGCATTTGCAGAATTAAAACACGATATTTCGGATTTAGTGTAATTAAAAACGATTTCTGCATTTTGGGTTAATATGACTTGCAAATGATCTGTACAACCTGATTTATCTGTAACAATCAAATTATAAGTCCCTACAGCTAAATTTTTCAAATTTTGAAGATTACTTGTAAAGCCATTTGGACCCGTCCAGCTATAATTGTAATCAAAGACTCCCGAAGATGTTTCGATAGGTATTCCTCCAACTGTATTTATTTCGATTTCACCTGTAGAATATCCATAACAAAAAATATTCATTTGTTTGGTCAGATTTACTTTTAATACTGGAGGCTCTTCGATTGTATAAGTTCCTTTAAGTAGGTTACAATTGTTTACTTCTGTAATTATCACATCATATGTTCCAGGTTTGAGATTATCTATATATTCAACAGTTTCTGGATAAGGATTTCCGTTTTTTTTCCACTCATAGGTGTAAGGTTGTGTTCCTCCTTTAACCGATAGCCTGATATTTCCATCATTTAAACCAAAACAGCTTATATCATTTTTAATTGCCGAAAATTGAAATAATTCCGGCTCAGCAACGTTGTAAGTCTTTGTGAAGGGGCAATTACCATTGTCAGTTACGTTTAAAACATAGTCACCGGGTTTTAAACCCGAAATATCTTCATTAGTACTTGTAAAACCATCAGGGCCTGTCCATAGAAATGCATACGGATTTACGTTTATAAAAGGAATACCTGCGTCTACAATCAGATCAATAGAACCGTTATTTGCCCCAAAACAGGTACTATTTTTTACCGTTTCGATTACTTCTATTAATGGATCGACTGTAACTGTTATTGTAAAATTTGCTCCGGTACAGGCCTTTGACATAGGTGTTACTGTATAGGTCACTGTTGCCGGACTGTCAATATTACTTACTAAAGTCTGACTAATATTGTCTTTTGGCGAGGATTGTGCACTTGCACCACTTACAGATCCGGCAGGAGAAATTATAGGTTCAGACCATACATAAGTAGTCCCTATTGGTACATTCTCTGTTGTGTTGGTGACGGGTGTAACCTGAAAGGTGTTTTTGCTGCATACCTTTACTGTCTTTGAACTTATAATAGGCTTAAGGGTTAAAGCTACCGAAAAAGGAACTGTTTTTGTAGTAGTCCCACAACTGTTGGTTACACTAAATGTAACGGTATAATTACCACTGTTGGCATAATTTACTGCCCCGGGATTAAGTGAGGTAGATGAAGAAGGTGTGGCTCCGGGGAAACTCCAGAGATAGCTGATTTCTGAACCCGGAGAACAATTTTGATCTACAGTCGCAACGGGATTAATAGATATAGAGTTACAGTAATCAGGAATAGGATTCAGCGTAATGACAGGAGTTTTTTTTACTTGTATCATTTCTGTTACAGACTGGAAAATTCCACATGCGTTCCTAGTAGTTAGCTTTACATAGTATGTTCCCGGATTTGCAAAATTAAAAACCGGATTCTTAGACGAAGCATTGGTTCCGTTTACAAAATTCCATGCTGCTGATCCCCCACAAAATTCTTCACTATATTTGACAACTTCCCAATTATAACTTTCAATACTACATCCCTGACTTGCATCTGTATTATTTGTAATAATAACATCTTTTAAAACACATGCATTACTGTAAGTAAATTGAGGTTGCAGTACCGGTTCAACACAAACTGTTTTTGTAACTTCCTTAGCGGCACCGCAAGGTGTTTTTGCTGTTAATTTAATGGTATAAGTGCCCGGTGTCGAATATATATGTTCTGGACTACCTTCATTTGATATGTTTCCGTCTCCAAAATCCCAGGTGTAAACACCTGCAGCACCGCAATTATTACCATATCCTGCACTAGATTTATTGATAAATATTATAGGTGTATTAGAACATAAGATAGCATTAATGGCAAAGTCTACTTTAGGAACATCTAATATAATAACAGGACCTACTGTAAAAGTACTGCGTCCGCATGTTGTTATTATATTTAAGTTGATCGTATTTCCTAAGGGGCAATTTGCCTTTGTGAATTGATGTAATACAGGAAAGTTTAGAGAAGCCGAAGGATTCGCAGAATTATACTGTATGGAACTTTCCATGTCTTTTTGACTGTACTTCTCAATGGTACCGTCCCCAAAATTAATTTCATATTGTGTATCTGATGGATTAGAACCCCATGAAACTATTTCGAATTCCATTGTATCAACCGGAAGACATAAATTAGTAGTATTACCCGGAGTTATAAGAGCTCCCTTTGGACTGGTCGAATTATTGACTATATAAGTAACAGAATTATTACAGCCATTAGCTCCCACTCCGGTAATCACCATCTTATAAGATCCTAATTTTAAATAGGCATGCGTTTTAGGAAAAGTAATATTGTTTTCTAAACTTCCGTCCCCCCAATCCACAACATAGGATTTAATGCATGATACTGAATTAGATATATTGCCAACATTAATAGTGTATTTGGGATTCTGGCTATCTCCACATTTTTCAAAAGATGTTCCTGAGTTATCTAAGTTTATGAATCTTAGATTTGGTTTCTGTTTTACTGTAATCGTTTTTGCAATAGTGCTTGCTTCACCATTGACATCAGTAACAGTCAATTTTATGGTAAAATTTTGAGTCCCGCAACCTAGCGCTTCAAAAGTATGAGAGGGATTACTACTGCTTGAAGTTTTTCCATCTCCAAAATTCCAAGAATATTGAAAAGGACCATTACCGTTAACAGCTGAAATAAATGTAATAAGGGTACCTGAACAAGAGTTGTCATTGGCGAAGCTAAAATCGACGCCGGGAGGTACTGAAAGAGTAGTATTAGTAGCAATACTATTCGTAAAACTATAACCAAAAGAAGTAATAGCTAATGAAAAATATAGCATTAAAAAATAAAGTTTTTTCATTATTTTTTTGATTATTTGATTAAAGAAATAAATTAAGCTCATAATTAGCATTTTATCTTGTCATTAAAAAAACCAAAGCAGCCATTCATAAAATCAAAATTAACAAGAGTACACTTATTTATTTTTTTAGATGCAATAACCGGTCTTTGAGTGTAATAATCGACATCTTTTAAGACATAACTGGATAAATAGAAGTCTTAAAAAAACCGTTGGATATAAAAGAGTAAAGGGTATTTTTCAACTGAACCAGAATACGGTAATTCCACTTTATTCAATACCAGCGACTAACAATTGTCTATCGTATTTCTAACAAAGAGAATCTATTCAAAAGCTTTGACATTTAAAGTTGCTGCATCTTTTATGTTCGAACACTATTTTTAAGCTATTTTTTTGTTTGATCCAAAAAGGTATCTTTGCACCGTCAAAATTAAATTCCTATTAAAAATTTAGAGATCTAATTAGAGACCTCGTTAAAATTTTTAATAAATTAAAAAAGCCTTGTTTTAGGCACTTTTACAACATGAATTACCTATCTGTAGAAAACATATCCAAATCATTTGGCGAAAAAACCTTATTCGAAAACATCTCTTTTGGAATCAATAAAGATCAAAAAATTGCCTTCATCGCAAAAAATGGTTCCGGAAAAACGACCATTATGAGCATTATCAATGGTTTGGACGAACCGGATACAGGGCAGGTCGTTCTGAGAAAAGGCATTCGAATGGCTTTTCTTTCTCAGGACAATAACCTACAGGACGAATTAACTATCGAAGAAAGCATTTTTGCTTCCGATAATGAGACGCTTAAGATTATTGAAGCTTATGAAAAAGCATTAGAGAACCCAAATGACGAAGAAGCTTACCAAAAAGCTTTTGACGGAATGGATCAGCACAATGCCTGGGATTTTGAAACACAATACAAGCAGATTTTATTCAAACTAAAACTGGAGGATTTTAAACTGAAAGTAAAAAATCTTTCAGGAGGACAAAAGAAACGTCTTTCATTGGCGATCATTTTGATCAATCGCCCTGATTTATTGATTCTGGATGAACCAACCAACCACCTTGATTTAGAAATGATCGAATGGCTGGAAAGTTATTTTGCCAAAGAAAACATTACCCTTTTTATGGTAACGCACGACCGTTTCTTTTTAGAGCGTGTTTGTAACGAAATTATCGAACTTGATAACGGGAAATTATACCAATACAAAGGAAATTACTCTTACTATTTAGAGAAAAAAGAGGAGCGAATTACTTCTGAAAATGCGAGTGTTGACAAGGCCAAAAACTTATTCGTTAAAGAATTGGAATGGATGCGCCGTCAGCCTAAGGCAAGAACTACAAAGTCGAAATCCCGTCAGGATGACTTTTACGTGATCAAAGAAAAGGCACAAAGCCGTCGTAAAGAAAATAAAGTAGAACTTGAAATTAATATGGAACGTATGGGAAGCAAAATTATTGAGCTTCACAAACTTTCTAAAAAATTCAAAGACAAAGTTATACTCGATCATTTTAGTTTTGATTTTCAGCGTGGCGAGAGAATTGGAATTATTGGTAAAAACGGAACCGGAAAATCTACTTTTCTAAACCTTCTTACGGGAACGATCCCACCGGACAGTGGACGAGTTGTAAAAGGCGACACCATCAAAATTGGTTATTACACGCAAAGCGGAATCAATCCGAAACCGGGACAAAGAGTTATCGATATTATTAAAGAATACGGAGAGTATATTCCGTTAGCCAAAGGCAAAATTATATCGGCTTCACAATTATTGGAGCGTTTTCTTTTTGACGCCAAAAAACAATATGATTACGTTGACAAATTAAGTGGTGGAGAATTAAAACGTTTGTATTTATGTACGGTTCTGATTCAGAATCCTAACTTTTTAATTTTAGATGAGCCTACAAACGATTTAGATATTGTAACGCTAAACGTTTTAGAAAGTTTCCTTTTAGATTATCCGGGATGTTTACTGGTAGTTTCGCACGACCGTTATTTCATGGATAAAATTGTCGATCATTTATTTGTTTTCAGAGGACAGGGCGAAATCGAAAATTTCCCCGGAAACTACTCTGATTTCAGAGCCTACGAAGACAGTGCCGATGTGGCTCAGAAAGAAGAGAACAAGGCCGAAAAGAAAGACTGGAAGCAAAACAATCCAACCGGAAATCTAAGTTTCAACGAGCAGAAAGAATATCAGAAACTGGAAAGAGAAATCAAAGATTTAGAAATCGAAAAGACTAAAATCGAACAATTATTCTCTGACGGAAAAGTTGCCGATGCTGATATCGAGAAAAAGGCAAACGAATTACAAAACATCATCAACAAAATAGATCAGAAAGAAGAACGTTGGTTCGAGCTTTCAGCTAAGATTGAGGGATAGTTATTCCGCAAAGATTCACAAAGAAGAAACGCAGAGCTGCACCAAGCTTTATTTTTCTTTTGTGAATCTTTGTTTTTCTTTGCGAATCTCTGTGCAACAAAAAACATAGTATTTTTTATATTAGCACTTTTATTAACCCCATATTACATTATTTTCCTATGAAATACCTTTTAGCTTCACTATTTGCTGTAATGCTTTTTATTTCTTGTTCAAAAGATGAAAAAGAAAAGGATTACACCGCTCAAAACGAAAAAGAAATTACGGATTATATTGCAAAAAATAAACTAACTGCACAAAGAACCAGCACAGGACTTTACTATGTTATTGATGTTCCGGGAACAGGAATTCAGCCAACGGCAAAATCTAATGTAACTGTAGCTTACAGAGGCTCTTTTACCAATGGAACGGTATTCGATCAAAGTAATTCAGATGGAATTTCGTTCTATTTAGATGAAGTGGTAAAAGGATGGACAGAAGGCATTCCTTATTTTAAAACCGGTGGAAGTGGGATTCTTCTTGTTCCTTCGCATTTGGGCTATGGCAGCAAAGGAAATAATAAAATCCCCGGAGGCTCAGTACTTATTTTTGATGTTAAATTAATCAAAGTAAACAAATAAGCTTCAATTAACAAAATGATTCTACAAAGATCAATTAAGGGCTTTAATTTAGAATCAAATACTCAAACAATTACACAGAGATTCGCAAAAAAAGCGAGCTGCAGAAATTTTTTTTGCGAATCTTTGCATTTCTCTGTGAATCTCTGCGAAACAAAAAAATGCTACATACAATAAAATCATATCTCAAATTTCTTTGGAACTCTAAAAACGAGCATGCTGTTCATTCCCCGTTTGTATTCCATTTATTGACGAAATGTTTTTACGACAGGAAACCAAAACCGGAATATTTAATTCTAAAAAAATATCGAAAATCACTTTTAGAAAATAAAAACTTCATTGAAGTAACAGATTTTGGAGCGGGTTCGAAAGTTTTTAAATCCAACAGCAGGCAAATCTCAAAAATTGCTTCAACAGCCGGAATCTCTCCAAAACGAGCTGAATTGTTATTTCGCGTAACCAATTATTTTCAGCCTAAGAATGTTTTAGAAATTGGAACATCATTAGGTTCGGCAACTGCAGCTTTGGCTCTAGGGAATCCAAAAGCAAAAGTTATTACATTAGAAGGTTGTCCAAATACAGCAAATGTTGCCCAAAATCAATTTACGGAATTTGATTGTTTGAATGTAAATTCAATTGTAACAGAATTTGAAAACTATCTTCAGGATATTCAACGGAGACTGAATACGGAGGCTCAAAACTTCGATTTAATCTATTTCGACGGTAATCATTCTAAAAAAGCAACTCTGGAATATTTTGAGCTTTTATTACCAACAATCAACAACGATTCGGTTTGGATCTTTGACGACATTCATTGGTCAGAAGAAATGCAAGAAGCCTGGGGAATCATCCAAAATCATCCAAAAGTAAAAGTCACTATAGACACTTTTCAATGGGGATTTGTATTTTTCAGATACGAACAGGAAAAAGAACATTTTGTGATTCGCGTTTGACAAATTTCAGTATACAATTTTTATTACATTTGTTACTATACGAAGTTTATATGAATGCAATCAAAATTGATACCCCTTTAGAATACTCTATAGCCGTAACTGAATTCCTTTCAGACAATCCAAATGCCAATTGTGTTATTATTGCTTCTGCCACAGGAGTCAAGCAAAATTATTATCAAAATTTTTCAAAGTTTTTATCTAAAAACAATTACTCTGTTTTTACTTTTGACTATGGAGGAATTGGCGATTCTAAACTTCAACCTCTTTCTAAGTTTTCTACAACAGCTTCAAATTGGGCACAAAACGACTTTGAAAGTGTAGTTAAATATGTCAAAAATAAAACTCCAAACAGCAAATTATTCATCATAACACACAGTATTGGCGGTCAGCTTATTGGCTTAGTTCCTTCGAATAATTTATTTGATGGTATTATAATGGTGGCATCACAATCCGGAAGCTGGATACACTGGAAAGGATTTGACCGATTAAAAATGCAGTTTTTGTGGTATGCAATTATACCGTCTCTTACTAAATTCTTCAATTATCTCCCTTCCAGTCACTTCACCCGAATGGAAGATCTACCAAAAGGAATGGCGATTGAATGGGCCAAATGGTGCAAGAAACCCAACTACCATTTTGACTGCATCGAAAATGCAAAAGAACATTACGATAAAATAAACTGCAGCATTAAATCCTATAGTATCGACAACGATTTTTATGCCACTGTATCGGCAATTGATTGGATTGCTTCCAAATTTAAAAAATCTGAAGTAAGCAGAATTCATTTAAAAGCAGAAGAATTTGGCGTAAAAGACATAGGTCATTTCGGTTTTTTCAGAAGTCAGTTTAAAGATACGATCTGGCCTATTTTTTTAGAAGATTTAAAAAGATTTCAATCTCAATAATTTACAAAATAGTAGATAAAAAAAATGGCAACCATTTCTGGCTGCCATTTTTTTACTAATTCAAAATTTTAAAACTTACTTCTTAGCCGCTGCCGTTTCTTCAGACTTCGCCCCCATTCTGTTTAAAGTATACATTGGCGCAAATTTTAATTTCAAACCGGCAATTTTACGATTGTCTTCGCCTGTTAAGCCTTCTTTTTCTACTGTATTTTTTCGGCTGTCAAGTGCTTCATACATCAATTTAATTTCGTCCCAGTCTTCACGGGAGTAACTGTCTTTATTTTTTTCTACCGTATGCACAAACTGTTGGTAGACACTATGAATGTTTTTAGCATTCACCCAGGCAAAACTCATATCTTCTCCAATTTTTCCTTCACCAAATAAAGCATTACGCAATTGCTGTTTTGGACTTGGGGCCGGAGGAGCAAGAATAGTCACCATATTATTTCTAAATTCTTCGTATTTGATCTTACTCGTATTTATTTTCTCTGTCGCGGCATTATTTTCTTTAATATCAGCAAGTGCCAGTTGAGCATTCGCAGCTCTTTTTTCATACTCGGCTTCAACCGCTTTCCAATCAGTCTTTAAATCATCAGCCTTAACATTTTTAACAGAATCGACATAGGCAACATAAGAATCGATTGTTTTTTCGGCCTGTTCTTGTTTTTCATCTTTACAGGATACAAAACCTAATGCGATTACCGCAATTCCGGATAATAATGATATACTTTTCATAATCTTAGTTGTTTTAGTTACCATCTTAACAAATCTACCTAAAACCTAACCTAAAAAATTACACAATTATCATCTTTTAAACATTAAAAATATATTAAAACTATAAAATACAAAATTTGATGTTAATTATGTAAAATTTACCAAAAACAACATAACGCTCTTCTGTCGAAAAAAGATAAGTTTTTTGATTATTTTCAGATGAATAAAAACAAAAGACAATTTGTAACAAAAACCAAATCTCGACTACTCATACTTTTATTGAAAAGTCTTTTGTACATTTAAATCCAAAATTGTAAATCGAAATGGCAAATCCATTAATTAAAATAACCAACATCAAACGAGATTTCGTTCTGGGTAATGAAATTGTTTATGTTTTAAAAGGAATCGACCTGCAAATCAACAAAGGGGAATATGTGGCTTTAATGGGCCCATCCGGATCCGGAAAATCAACTTTAATGAATTTACTGGGTTGTTTGGATACGCCAACTTCCGGACAATACGTATTGAATGGAAAAGATGTCAGTCAAATGCGTGATGATGAACTGGCTGAAATTCGAAACAAAGAAATTGGTTTTGTATTTCAGACCTTCAATCTGCTGCCTAGAACTACAGCCTTAGACAATGTTGCCTTGCCTATGATTTATGCCGGTTACTCCAAAACAGAACGTGTTAAAAGAGCCGAAGAAGTTTTAAAGCAGGTAAATCTTGCCGACCGAATGGACCATCAGCCCAACCAGCTATCAGGAGGACAGCGTCAGCGTGTTGCCATTGCACGAGCTTTGGTCAATAAACCCTCTATTATTCTTGCCGATGAGCCAACCGGAAACTTAGACAGTAAAACTTCTGTGGAGATCATGAAACTCTTTGGTGACATTCACGAACAGGGAAACACCGTAATTCTGGTAACACACGAGGAAGACATTGCAGCCTATGCACATCGTGTAATACGCTTAAGAGACGGATTAATCGAAAGTGACACCCAAAAAGAAGTTAAATCGTTTAGTTGATTAATCGTTTAATCGCAAAGAAAAGCCTTTGAACCTTTGCACCTTAGAATCTTAGCACCTCAAAAAAAAATGAAAGTATATACAAAAACAGGAGACAAAGGAACTACTGCTCTGTTTGGCGGTGACCGTGTTCCCAAAGACCATATCCGAATTGACAGTTACGGTACTGTAGACGAACTAAACTCTTATATAGGGCTTATTCGTGATCAGGAAATGGATGCACATTATAAAACTATTTTAATTGAAATTCAGGATCGTCTGTTTACCGTTGGTGCCATTTTGGCTACTCCGGCAGAAAAAGAGGTTCTTAAAAATGGGGAACTTCGTCTAAAAAACCTTGGAATTATCGATACCGATATCGAATTATTAGAGAATGAAATAGACCAAATGGAAGAAAGTCTTCCACAAATGACTCATTTTGTTTTACCTGGAGGACATCCTACTGTGTCACATTGTCATATAGCACGTTGTATTTGTCGTCGCGCCGAGCGTTTGGCAGTACATTTAAGCCATAATGAAGCTGTTCCTGAAATCGCAATTCGATACTTAAACCGACTTTCTGACTACCTTTTTGTCTTGGCACGGAAGTTGTCCTCAGATTTAAACGCGGAGGAAGTGAAATGGATTCCAAGGAAGTAATTTTAGATTGATGATTAACGATTTTTGATTTTAGATATTCGCACATTTTGAGCATTCTTAAATCTAAAATCAACAATCTAAAATCTGCAATCAGCAAGACGTTCTTAAATTTTATTAAAATAAATCAAATTTTACTTGTCTTTTTCAGTAAAAAATTTATTTTTGCACAAAACTAAACAGATAACAGATGTATTGGACATTAGAATTAGCATCTTATTTAAGTGATGCGCCATGGCCTGCTAACAAAGATGAACTTATTGACTACGCTATTAGAGCTGGTGCTCCATTAGAAGTGGTAGAAAACCTTCAGTCGATTGAAGACGAAGGCGAGATATATGAATCAATGGAAGAAATTTGGCCTGATTATCCAACAGACGAAGATTATCTTTGGAATGAGGATGAATATTAAAAAATAAACCAAAGGAAAAAGTCTCATCACCGAGGCTTTTTTTTTGGTTCAAATACACATTTACATAAAATAGAAATACAATAAATCATGAGTTTCATAAACAGTATTATTAAAGTCTTTGTAGGTGATAAATCACAGAAAGATGTCAAAGCTTTACAGCCTTACTTAAACAAAATTAAAACATTCGAAACCAGCCTAATGAGTTTGTCTCACGACGAATTAAGGGCCAGAACTGTATTTTTTAAGGAAAGAATAAAAGAAGCCAGAGCTGATAAAGATGCTAAAATTGCTTCGCTTAAAGCAGAAGTAGAAAACATCGAAGACATCGACAAAAGAGAAGATCTTTATGATGCGATTGATACTCTTGAAAAAGAAGCTTACGAAATCTCAGAAAAAACTTTATTGGAAATCCTTCCTGAAGCTTTCTCTGTGGTAAAAGAAACTGCAAGACGTTTCAAAGAAAATTCTCATATTGAAGTTACCGCAACTGCAAAAGACCGCGAATTTTCGGCAACAAAACCATACGTTGTTATAGATGGCGAAAAATCTGTCTGGGCTAACAAATGGAATGCTGCCGGAAAAGACATCACCTGGGATATGATTCACTATGATGTTCAGTTAATTGGTGGTATGGTGTTGCACGAAGGTAAAGTTGCCGAGATGCAAACAGGGGAAGGTAAAACTTTAGTAGCTACACTTCCATTATACTTAAATGCCTTGACCGGGAACGGAGTTCACTTAGTAACTGTGAATGATTACCTTGCCAAACGTGATAGTACATGGAAAGCCCCTTTATTTGAATTCCACGGTTTAACTGTTGATTGTATCGATAATCACCAGCCAAGTACGGAACAAAGAAAGAAAGCATACGACGCCGATATCACTTACGGAACCAATAACGAATTTGGTTTTGACTATTTAAGAGATAACATGGCACATTCGCCAAGCGATTTAGTACAAAGAAAACACAACTATGCTATTGTCGATGAGGTCGATTCTGTATTGATTGATGACGCCAGAACACCACTTATTATTTCAGGACCGGTGCCTCAGGGAGACCGTCATGAATTTAATGAGCTGAAACCAAAAATCGAAAACTTAGTAGCACAACAACGTCAGTTGGCAAACGGTTTCTTAGCAGAAGCAAAAAAATTAATCAAAGAAGGAAACACTAAAGAAGGTGGATTCTTATTGTTAAGAGCTTACAGAAGTTTACCTAAAAATAAAGCATTAATTAAATTTTTGAGTGAAGAAGGAATCAAACAATTGCTTCAAAAAACCGAAAATCAATACATGCAGGACAACAATCGCGAAATGCATAAAGTGGATGAAGCTTTGTATTTTGTAATTGAAGAAAAAAACAATCAGGTTGAATTGACAGATAATGGTATCCAATACCTTTCGGGAGATACTGATCCTGACTTTTTCGTACTTCCAGATATCGGAACTGAAATTGCCGCTATCGAAAAGCAAAAACTAGACAAAGATGGTGAAGCAGAAGCAAAAGAAAGATTATTCCAGGATTTTGGAGTAAAAAGCGAACGTATCCATACTCTTACTCAACTTTTAAAAGCCTACGCTCTTTTTGAAAAAGATGTAGAGTATGTGATCATGGACAACAAAATTATGATTGTCGATGAGCAAACAGGCCGTATCATGGATGGCCGTCGTTATTCTGACGGTTTACACCAGGCGATCGAAGCTAAAGAAAATGTAAAAATCGAAGCTGCTACACAAACTTTTGCAACTGTTACATTACAGAATTATTTCAGAATGTACAGTAAATTAGGTGGTATGACCGGTACAGCTGTTACAGAAGCTGGCGAGTTATGGCAGATTTACAAATTAGACGTTGTTGAAATTCCAACCAACCGTCCGATTGCGAGACAAGATAAAGAAGACTATATCTACAAAACAACACGTGAAAAATTCAATGCTGTAATTGAAGACGTAACTGAATTATCAAATGCAGGAAGACCTGTTCTTATTGGAACAACTTCTGTAGAGATTTCAGAGTTATTAAGCCGTATGTTGAAAATGAGAGGCGTTACACATAACGTTTTGAATGCTAAAATGCACAAACAAGAGGCACAAATTGTAGAAGAAGCAGGAAAAGCCGGAGTAGTAACGATTGCAACCAACATGGCTGGTCGTGGTACCGATATTAAATTAACTCCAGAAGTAAAAGCTGCCGGAGGTTTAGCCATCGTGGGTACAGAGCGTCATGACTCTCGTCGTGTAGACAGACAGTTACGTGGTCGTGCAGGACGTCAGGGAGATCCGGGAAGTTCTCAGTTTTATGTTTCACTTGAAGATAACCTAATGCGTTTATTTGGTTCTGAAAGAGTAGCTAAAGTGATGGACAGAATGGGACTTCAGGAAGGCGAAGTAATTCAGCATTCTATGATGACGAAATCTATCGAGCGTGCACAGAAAAAAGTAGAAGAAAATAACTTTGGTGTTCGTAAACGTTTATTAGAATATGATGACGTAATGAACTCTCAACGTGAAGTAGTATACAAACGTCGTCGTCATGCTTTGTTTGGTGAACGTTTGAAACTGGATATCGCAAACATGCTTTACGATACTTGTGAACTAATCGTAAGTCAGAATAAAGTAGCTAATGATTTCAAAACTTTCGAATTTGATCTGATCCGTTATTTCTCTATCACTTCTCCAATTTCTGAAGCTGATTTTACGAAATTATCAGACATCGAAATTACAGGAAAAATATACAAAGAGACTTTGGCTTTCTATACTGAAAAAACAGAAAGAAGCGCCAGAGAAGCTTTCCCAATCATTAAAGGAGTTTACGAAGAGCCAAACAATCATTTTGAGCGTATCGTAGTTCCATTTACAGACGGTATCAAAACACTGAATGTGGTAACCGACTTGAAAAAAGCATACGACAGCGAAGGAGCTCAGTTAATTGCCGATTTCGAGAAAAACATTACTCTTTCTATCGTTGATGAGGCCTGGAAAAAACATTTACGCAAAATGGACGAATTGAAACAATCAGTTCAATTGGCCGTTCACGAGCAAAAAGATCCATTGCTTATTTACAAATTAGAAGCTTTCAATTTGTTCAGAGGAATGTTAGACAACGTTAACAGAGAAGTTATTTCATTCTTGTTCAAAGGTGATTTACCGGCTCAAAACGTTCCTGAAATTCACGAAGCTAAAGAAGTACGTCAAAAAGAAAACTTCAAATTAAGCAAAGACGAAATCGTAAACAGCGAGGAAATCAACCGTGAAGCCGGAGAAACACAACAGCGTCAGGTTACAGAAACGATTGTAAGAGATATGCCAAAAATCAATCGTAATGATACTGTAACTGTTCAGGAAGTTGCAACCGGCAAAACAGAAACAATGAAATTTAAAAAAGCGGAATCTTTAGTAGCCTCAGGCGAATGGATTATCGTTAAATAATAAAGACTTTTAATTAAGCTAACCCGACAGGTTTCAAAAAACCTGTCGGGTTTGTTGTTTTTAACAAACCCGACAGGAAATCTATTCAGATTTTCTTATATTTGTAAAACTAAAACTACTTAACAATGACAGCAATTTTAAATTTATTTAAAAAATCCGATTCAAAAGATACTGGATTAAGAGGAACTGCAGAGGGTAGGTTATATGTTGATAAAAAAGTTTTTTACAACCGTACAGAAGTACGAGAAGCTATAAAAAACCTTAAAAAATCTACTGCAATTAAAGAGCAGATAGAAGCAAATAGAATCTAAATATGATGCCGTACAATCTACTTTTACTTCCTGTAATTGTTGGTTATTTTATTTTAATATATTCCCATTACTTCAGATATAACACTCAAAGATTAACACAAAATAGAATCATTTTTGAATCAGTTTCTGTTGCCATAATTATATTAACCTTGGGATTTCTATTAAGAACTGTAATTGAATATTTATCCCCTCAATTAACA